>JAGVSV010000290.1 GCA_019137115.1 Bacillota bacterium | reverse complement strand
GGCTACCGCTACACCACCCGCGAAGGGATCGCCCGGACGCGCAAGATGGGCGTCAAGAACCTGCCCAGCCTCTACATCAACGGCGAACTCGCCTATTCCTCGATCATCCCGTCACAAAGCGAACTGGAGGCCGCCATCAGAAAGGCTGACAAGCGCTAATCGAAAGGACACGCGATGAACCTGCGCGAACGCGTCAACGCCATCCTGCACGGCCGCCCGTTCACGGGCGGCGTGCCGGTTATTTCCTTTGGGTACTGGGTGGAAACCCTCGACCTGTGGGCCCAACAGGGGCACGTCACCCGGGAGGAAGCCGAGGGCTACCGCCGCGGGGGCGACAATTCCCAGGCCGACCGCAGCGTGATGAACAAGCTGGGGTTTGACTTCAACTGGAACAACTGCTTTGGCGGCCGCAACTACCTGTACCCCCACTTTGAGGAGGAAACCCTCCGGGTGGAGAAGGACGGCGCCCGGGTGATCCGCAACAGCGAGGGCCTGATCATCCGCGTGCACGACGGCATTGTGTCCATCCCCGCCGAGATCGGCACCTCCATGACCGGGCGCGAAGCCTGGGAGGAGATGTACCTGCCGCGCCTTACCTACAGCAGCGACCGCGTCGACCAGGAAGCCCTGGCTAAACTCAAAGCCGAAGACGCCACCCGCACCGACCCGCTGGGCCTGCACGCGGGGAGCTTGTACGGCAACATCCGCAACATGCTGGGTGTGGAAGGCATCAGCTTCCTGGCGGTGGACGATGAAGATTTATACCGCGAGATCATCGACACCGTGGGCAATTTATGTTATCTGGTCGCAAAGGACGTCGCGGAATCCGGCGTCCGGTTTGACTATGGCCATTTCTGGGAGGACATCTGCTTCAAGACCGGCCCGCTGGTCAGCCCCAGGGTGTTCGCCGAGCTCGTGGGTCCGCACTACAAGCGCATCACCGCCATGCTGAATGATCATGGCATTGACATCGTTTCGCTGGACTGCGACGGCTGCATCGATCTGCTGGTGCCGATCTGGCTGGAAAACGGCGTGAACACCATGTTCCCGATCGAAGTGGGCACCTGGAACGCCTCGATCGCGCCATGGCGCGCGCTGTACGGCGAGGAGCTGCGCGGCGTGGGCGGCATGGACAAGCGCGTGTTTGCCCATGACAAAGCCGCCATTGACGCCGAAATCGAGCGCCTGAAACCACTGGTCGCGCTCGGGCGCTATCTGCCGTGTCCCGACCACCGCATCCCGCCGGACGCCAAATTTGAGCTGGTGCAGTACTACTGCGACCGGTTCCGGACAACCTTTGCGTAAGCCGCCATGGCCGACCTGATCCTGGTTTCGGGGTTTTTGGGCGCGGGCAAAACCACGCTGATGAAGCGCCTGATTGACCACTACCGCGCCTTCCGCCTGCACGTGATCGTCAATGAGTTTGGACGCGGCACGGACGGCGCGCTGCTGTCGGTGCTGGGCGCGGCGGTGACCGAAATCGACAACGGCTCGGTGTTCTGCGCCTGCCGGGCGGTGGACTTTGAGCGCGCGCTGCGCGCCGCGGACCAGGACGCCGAAATGATTTTGGTCGAGGCATCGGGCTTAAGCGATCCGGTGTCCATCCACACCGTCACGCAAGCCATTCCCGGCATCCGATACTTAGGGTGCGTGGCGCTGGCCGACGCCACCGGGGTTGCCAAAGTGCTGCGCACCGCGCGGGTGAGCGCCCGGCAGCTAAGCGTGGCCAAGGTGATCCTGCTGAACAAATGCGACCTGGTGCCCTGTTCCGAATCCCGCGAAACGCGGCGCATGCTGATGGAGCGCTATCCCTACGCCAGCGTGCACCGCACCATCAACGCGGTGTTTTCGCCGCCGTGGCTGTCTCGCCTAGCCCCGGGGGAATCCTTCCCCGACCAGCCGCATGTGCGCGACATCGCGCTGCAAAAGGCCCGTCTGGATGTGAAGGGCACCATGACGTCGGATCAGCTGCTGGCCTTCATCCGCCAGTTTGCCGAGGACACCAACCGCGTCAAGGGCTTTGTGACCCTCAAGGACGGCGCGTTTCTGGTGGACTGCGTTGGCGCGTATGTACAGCTGGTGCCGCAGGAAGGCAGCGTCCACGGGGACAATGCGCTCAACGTGCTGGCCGGGCCCGGCCTGCCCATGCGCAGGAGCCTTAAGGACGCGGTGGGCTTGTTTTCAGAATACGTAACGGAGGTGCGCTGAAATCACCAACAACGAACAACTGCTGGCACTTGTAAAAGAAGCCGGCGCGCACAACGCGGGGGCGCTCAACGTGCGCGACCTGGTGTTTGAGCGCTCGTTCCGCGAGCTGTGCAAGGCCAACACGTGCCGCAGCTACGGCAAGTACTATACCTGCCCGCCGGCGGCCGGCGACATTGACGACCTGATCGCCAGGGCCAAAGGCTTTGAGCACGCGATCCTTTACCAGACTGTATGGCCGCTTGAGGATAGCTTTGACGCCGAGGGCATGGCCGAGGCCAGCAGTAAGCACTATGACATCGCCCAGCGCGTCCAGTCCATGCTGCCCCGGGATCAGGGCATCGTGCACCTGGCCACCGGCGGCTGCCGCCTGTGCGAGGAATGTGCGCTGGTGCACGAGGAACCGTGCATCTACCCTGACCAGGCGCTGACCTCGATGTCCGCCTATGGCATTCACGTATCCGGCGCCGCCAAATTGGCGGGGCTGAAATACATCAACGGTACCAACACCGTCACATACTTTGGCATGGTTTTCTGGGGCAAGGCGCTCGACAGCGCCCAAACGCCCCAGACGGCCTGAAAGGGAGGTCCTTCTCAGTGCAGGATGTACAGGCAATCACCCAGATGATTTTGACCGAGGGCGCGGACAATGCCAACGCCATTCAGGTGAAGGACATGGTCTTTGACCGGATGTTCCGCGACATGTGCGCGGCCAACTCCTGCGGCAACTATGGCAAATGCTATATGTGCCCGCCGGATGTGGGCGGCATCGACGAAATGATGGACGAAGCTAGGGAATATGACCGCGGCGTGCTGTACCAGACCATCTCGCCGCTGGAGGATTCCTTTGACATTGAGGGCATCAACGAGGCCGGGCGCCGCCACAGCGCGCTGTCTCAGCGCATTTCCGAGCGCTTGGGCGGCAAAAAGGGCGTGCTGCACGTGTCCAGCGGCGGTTGCCGCGTGTGCGAGGTGTGCGCCAAGCGCGAGGACAAGCCCTGCACCTTCCCCGACCAGGCCATCGCCTCGCTGGAAGCCTACGGCGTCAATGTGTATGAGGCGTCCAAAACCGCCGGCATGAAATACATCAACGGCGCCAACACCGTCACGTTCTTTGGCATGGTGTTCGTAAGGGACGAAGCAGATGCCTGACATCACCGTACTTTCTGGCGGCGCGTCCCATGTGCATGCGTTTTCCGGCACCCCGGTATTGAGCGACCTGCTGCGCTCTTTGGGCTATTCGGTGACCACGCCGTGCGGCGGCAAGGGCGTGTGCGGCAAGTGTGCGCTGCAGGCGGAAGGCGCACTGAACCCGCCGCCGGTCAACGGCCGGTGCCTGGCGTGCGTCACGCGCGTAGTGGGCGATGCGATCGTCACCCTGCCCCGTGCGGAGGACCTGCGCAACATCGCGCTGGCCGGCGCGCTGCCGCTGTTTGAAAATAACCCCATGCCCGGCCGCTATGGCCTGGCGGTGGACATCGGCACCACCACGATGGCGGTGCAGCTGATCGATCTGCAAAACGGCCGGGTGCTGTCGCCCGCCGCGCAGCGCAACCCGCAGCGCGAGGTGTCCGACAATGTGATCGGCCGCATCGAAGCCGCGCTGGAAGGTCAGGGCGCGTACTTGGAAAAGCTGGTGCTGGACGCGATTGCTGCGCTGACCGCGCGCGCGGCCAAGGCATCCGGCGTACCGGCCAACCAGGTGGATCATCTGGTGGTCACCGGCAACACCACGATGCTGTATCTGTTGACCGGCCGCAGCCCAGTGACGCTGTCCCGCGCGCCGTTTGAGGCGGACTGGCTGGCCGGCGAAACCGTCCACGGCAATATGTACCTGCCGCCGTGCATCGGCGCGTTCATCGGCGCGGACACCGTGTGCGCCATTCTGTCCACCCGGCTGGTGCACCACACCGAAACCGTGCTGCTGGCGGACATCGGCACGAACGGCGAGGTGGCGCTGTGGCATGAGGGCAAATTGTACTGCTGCGCCACGGCCGCCGGCCCCGCCTTTGAGGGCGGCGGCATCCGGGATGGCGTGGGCAGCGTGGAGGGCGCGGTTGACCGCGTGTGGGTGGAGGGCGGCGAACTGCGCTACACCACCATCGGTGACGCTGCGCCCATCGGGGTGTGCGGCTCCGGCCTGATTGATGCGGCGGCAGCGCTGCTTGAAACCGGCCGACTGGACGAAACCGGCGCCATTGACGATGAGGAGGAAGCCATCGCCCCGGGCGTGGCGCTCACCGGGCAGGATTTGCGCAAGCTGCAGCTGGCCAAAGGCGCGATCGCCGCGGGCATCCGCACGCTGTGCCACACGCTGGGCATCTCCATGGAGGACATCGCGCACTTTTATGTGGCCGGCGGCTTCGGCGCGCACCTGGATATGGACAACGCCGCCAAGATCGGCCTGATCCCGCGCGCGCTGGCATGCAAGGCGGTCTCGGTGGGCAACGCGGCGCTGGCCGGCGCCATGATGCTGCTGCTGCGGCAGGAGTTCATCGACGAAGCCCGCCAGACCGTGCAGGGCGCGCAGGTGGTCACGCTGTCCGGCTCCCCGGCATTTGCCGAAGCCTTTGTGGACAGCATGATGTTTGAGGAACTGTAAGGACATACCATTGGATGGAGGGGCATATGCAGCGGCTTGATCTGGGCGGAACCTGGCGGATGGCGACCGTGGGGCAGGAGGACTGGACAGCGGCCACCGTGCCCGGCAGCGTGTACACCGCGCTGCTGGCGGCCGGCCGCATGGACGACCCCTTCTGGCGCGACAATGAGATGAAAGCGCTGAAACTCATGGACCACGACTATGTCTTTGAGCGTGCGTTCACGGCGGACGAGTCCCTGTTGGCCGGCGACGCCCTGCTTCTCACCTGCCTGGGGCTGGACACCCTGTGCGAGGTGCGCATCAACGATCACCTGGTGCTCGAAGCCGACAACATGCACCGCACCTGGGTGGTGGATGTAAAAGAGCACGTGCGCGTGGGGGAAAACAGCCTGTCCATCACCTTCTTTTCGCCGACCAGATTCGTGCAGCAAGCCTTTGAGGACAGCTTCATCGATGGCTCCACCGACGCCATGCGCGGCTTCCCGCATCTGCGCAAAGCCCATTGCATGTTCGGGTGGGACTGGGGCCCGCGGCTGCCGGACGCCGGCATCTGGCGGGACATCTATCTGGCCCGCGTGGACAAGGCGCGGCTGCTGGGCGTAACCATCCGGCAGGCGCACGAAAACGGGCGCGTCACGCTGTCCTTTGATCCGGAAACCGAAGTGGTGGCCGGCGCGCCCGAGCTGTCCACCCGCGTCACCGTAACCACACCCAACGGCGCCACGCTGACCAGCGACGGCGGGGACATCGCGGTGGACAACCCGCAGCTGTGGTGGCCCAACGGCCTGGGCGAACAGCCGCTGTATGCCGTCAACGTGGAGTTGCTGGGCGACGGCGCCGCCGTGGACACGTGGAAGGGCCGCATCGGCCTGCGCACGATGACCATGAAGCGCGAGAAGGACGAATGGGGCGAATCGTTTGAGACCTGCGTGAACGGCGTTTCGTTTTTCGCGATGGGCGCGGACTACATCCCCGAGGACAATCTGCTGCCCCGCGTGACGCCGCAGCACACCCGCACGCTGCTTACGCAGTGCAAAAACGCCAACATGAACGCCATCCGCGTATGGGGCGGCGGGCACTACCCAAGCGACGCCTTCTATGACGCCTGCGATGAACTGGGCCTGGTGGTGTGGCAGGATTTCATGTTTGCCTGCGCAATGTATGAATTAACCGACGCGTTTGAGCAGAA
Organism: Bacillota bacterium; assembly: GCA_019137115.1. GTDB lineage: Bacteria > Bacillota > Clostridia > Christensenellales > Aristaeellaceae > JAGVSV01. The sequence continues at coordinate 924 of JAGVSV010000290.1, read as the reverse complement.
CATCGTGGCCGAGATCACCGACAACGTCCGCCGCCTGCGCCACCACGCCAGCCTGGGCCTGTGGTGCGGCAACAACGAGATGGAGTGGCAGGTGGATGACAACGTCTACACCATGACCCACAAGCAAAAGGCGGACTACATCCGCATGTATGAGTACATCATCCCCAGGGCGCTCAAGAAAGTGGATGACGTGACGTTCTACTGGCCGGCATCGCCAAGTTCCGGCGGCGGGTTTGACCATCCCAACGACCCCAACCGCGGCGATGTGCACTACTGGGAGGTGTGGCACGGCAACAAGCCGTTCACCGCGTACCGGGAGCTGTTCTTCCGCTATGCCAGCGAGTTTGGCTTCCAGAGCTTCCCCAGCCTCAAAACCGTGGAAGCGTTCACCGAACCGGGCGACCGCAACATCTTTTCCTACGTGATGGAAAAGCATCAGCGCAATCAGTCCGCCAACGGCAAGATCATGAACTACATGGCGCAGACCTTTCTGTACCCGAACGACTTTGACACATTGCTGTACGCCTCCCAGCTGCTGCAGGCCGAGGCCATCCGCTACGGGGTGGAGCACTGGCGGCGCAACCGCGGGCGCTGCATGGGCGCGGTGTATTGGCAGCTGAATGACTGCTGGCCGGTGGCATCCTGGTCGTCGATTGACTACTTTGGCCGCTGGAAGGCGCTGCACTACGCCGCCAAACGGTTCTTCGCCCCGGTGCTGCTGTCCTGCAACGAGGAGGGCACCCTCACCCAGAACACCAACCTGAACGCCCAGCCCTTCCCGCTGGAGAAAAGCTTTGCGCTGAATGTTTCCAACGAAACGCAGACCCAGGCCGCCTGCACGGTGCGCTGGGCGCTGCGCCGCCCGGACGGCACGGTCATCGAACAAGGTGAGGACGAGATTATTGTTCCCGCGCTTTCGGCGGT
>JAGVSV010000182.1 GCA_019137115.1 Bacillota bacterium | reverse complement strand
CACCCGCGCGCTGTCGGCGGGGATGTACTCGGTGATCGCTTCAGCAATCGGGTTGCCGCTTTCATCCACATAAAGCACGGATACCTGCGCGTCCGGCACCGGCGTGGGCTCAGCGGTGGGTTCGGGCGTGGCGGGCAAAGCGTACGTAAAGGTGATCTGGGCGGGGGTGGCAATGCCGTTGGCGTCCACCCACACTTGCTGCTCGGCCGCGCCGGTCAGCAGATATTCGCCGATGTTCGCCGGAGCGGTTATCACCCGCGCGCTGTCGGCGGGGATGTACTCGGTGCTGCCCTCCACAATGGGGTTGCCGCTTTCATCCACATAGAACACGGACACCTGGGCGTCCGGCGCCTGCGTGGGCTCGGCGGTGACTTCCGGCGTTGTCAGCGGCGGCTCCGGCTGTTCGGCCATTAGCGAAAAATACAGCTGATAGCTGACCGGCAGCTGGTCGGGCGCGGGAAAGGCGAGGATTTCCAGGTACATGTCGGCAGGCGCCATGCCGGCGTCCGTGTATGGCAAATTGGACAGTGGCAGGCCGGTGTCCAGACGGCGGCCGTCCGCCAGCGCAAAGCCGCCCAGATACTGACCGAACGTGTCGGTCAGCGAAAGGGTGGCGTCCTGCTCGATGGCTTCTGCTTCAACATACAGCCACAGGGCGTTTTCATAGCCCGGGTAGGGCACCTGGGTGGCCAGCGCGGTCTTGGGCGTGCCGTCCGGCGCTGTCCAACCCAGCCGGGCTTCCACCGGCAGCTGGATGGGCATTGCCCAGCCCAGCGCGGGCGTCAGCAGAATCATCAGGCTCATGGCCCATGCGGCCAGCCTGCGTATCGTGGCTTGTGAAGCGAATTTCATGCCGTTACCTCCTCAAATGGGGGTGGGAATTCTTTACAATTCTATGACGGAGCGTATGCAATGTCAATTCGCGTCCGCATCCATACAACGCGCAAGGGACGGCGGTTCATGCCGCGGTACAGCGCGCGGCCAAACTATGGTATACTAGGGGAAGCGGAGATTTCCGCGCTATTTCGTTGCCATGAAAGGAAGGTATCATTGAGTGCTGCGCGCTTTGCCGTGTTCGTCGATCTAGAGAACTGCGGCGCCAAAGTTGAAACACTGAACAACATTTTAGAAAAGGTCAAAATCCGGGGAGACATCCTGCTGGGCATTGTATATGGGTACACCGATCGCTTCAGCGCGCTCAAGGAAGTGCTCCTGTCCAATACCTTTGACGTCGTCCCCTCCCTACGCCACGGGGTGGCGCAAAAGAACAACGCGGACATCCTGCTGGTGCTGGACGCGATGGAAGTGGCCTACACCAACCCCCTGATCGACAGTTTCTGCATCGTGTCCGGCGACAGCGACTATACCCCGCTGGTGGGCAAGCTAAAGAGCATGGGCAAGTTTGTGCTGGGAATCTCGCGCAGCGAGGTGGCCAGCAACATTTTTATCAACGCCTGCAATGAGTTCCAGTTTCTGGAGTCGGTCGCCGTGCGGCGCACGCCGGCACAGAAGACCAAGAAGGCCGATGACGTGGCCGGAAACGGCGCGGAGCTGCTCAAGCTGATCGTCAGCATTTTGAGCGAGCAGAGCGACGAGGACGAAATGTTCGCCAGCGAGCTCAAAGGCGTGCTGCTGCGCCTGCGGCCGGATTTCAACGAGAAATCCTACGGCTGCAACACGTTTGGCAAGCTGCTGACCAAGCTGTCGGCTGAGCATGGGCAGATCAAGGTGCGCAGCGACAACTACAACGTGATGGTGTCGCTGTCCAATGACACCCCTGAGGGGGAGAAGCCCGCCGCGCAGCTGACCAAGGACAACTGGGTGGGCCTGTTCCGCGAACAGCTGGATCATTACAAGGATGACGGGTTTGACCGCATCAACCCCAGCATCCTCAAGGCCGACATCCAGGGCATTTACCCGGATTTTGCCGAGAAAAACATCGGCTTCCGCCGTTTTTCTGATCTGCTCAAGGCGCTGGAAAAGGAAAAAGTGCTGGCGCTGGAGATGGACGACCAGAAAAACATGCTGATCAAGATGCTCTGAGGGAGCGACAGTGAGCGTTCTGTCCGTCATCATCCCCTGCTATAACGAGGAAGCCGTGCTTACGGAAACCCACCGCCGCCTGACCGGGGTCATGCAGAAGCTGGGCGAGCCGTATGAGTTGGTGTACGTAAACGACGGCTCCAAGGACAAAACGCCCCAGATGCTGGACGCGCTGGCCAGCCAGGACAGCCACGTGCGTGTGGTGCATTTCGCGCGCAACGGCGGGCACCAGGTGGCCGTGAGCGCGGGCCTTGACTATGCCACAGGCGACGCCATTGTGATCATCGACGCCGACCTGCAGGACCCGCCGGAGGTCATCCCCGAAATGGTGGAGAAATGGCGCGCCGGCGCACAGGTGGTGTACGGCAAGCGCCGCTCCCGCAAGGGCGACTCGGGCTTCAAGCAGCTGACCGCCAAATGGTTTTACCGTTTGCAGCGCAAGCTGGCCGGCAATGCGTTCCCGGAGGACACGGGCGATTTCCGCCTGGTGGACAAACAGGTGGCTGACGTGGTGCGCAATATGCCCGAGCGCAACCGTTACCTGCGCGGCATGTTTGCCTGGGTGGGCTTTCGCCAGGAAGCCGTGCTGTTTGACCGCGACAAGCGCTTTGCCGGGGAAACGCATTACCCTTTGCGCAAGATGCTCAAGCTGTCCGCCAACGGCATCTACGGCTTTTCCAGCAAGCCGCTGGGGCTGATCACCATGGCCGGGCTTATGCTGCTGGCGCTGGGCGGGGCCGCGCTGCTGGTGCTGGTTGTGCTGGCCCTTCTGGGCACGCCCGGCGGGCTGTGGTGGCTGGCCGCGCTGCAGGGCGCGCTGGCCGGCATTGTGCTGCTGGCGCTGGGCATCATGGGCTCCTACGTCTCCCGCATCTACGACGAGGCCAAAGGCCGTCCCCTGTACGTGGTCGCCGCGACCCGCGGCTTTCCCGATAAACCAATCCATAAGGAGGAAACCCCATGACCATCACCAAGACCAACACCATCGCCGACGTGCTGCGCGCTGACCGCGGCACCGCCAAAATCTTCATGGACCATGGCATGCACTGCCTGTCCTGCCCGCACGCGACGTCCGAGACCCTGGAGCAGGCCTGCGCCGCCCACGGCGAAAGCGCCGACCACCTGGTCACCACCCTCAACGAGTACCTGGCCCAGGCGAAATGACGGCCTTTCCGGTGGAAGCGGCGGCGGAAGCGCTGTTCATCGCCATTGAGATGGAGCGGCGCGCGATCAGCCTATATGAGCGCGCGCAGCTCCTTCACCCCGCGCCGGAGGTGGAAAAAGTCATCCAGCTGCTGTTGCGGGATGAGCGGCGCCACCTGGCCCAGTTCGAGGCGCTTGCCAAGCAGGACGGGGGTGTGCCCGATCAGGCGCTGCTTCTGTCCGCGCAGGCTGCCGGCGTGCTCCACCCGGGCGGGCTGATGGCCGCCGAGCGGGAGGAAGCGTTTGCAGACGCACGGCAGCTGATCGCCTACGCCGCGCGCGAGGAAAGCACCGCCGTGGGCCGCTATCAGTCGTTCGCGGCAGCCTGCCAGGGCGAGGCTAAGGACATGTTCCTTTTAATCGCCCATGAGGAGGAAAAGCACCTGAAGGCGCTCAACGCCCTTTTGGAGGAGTCTGGCGCTTGAAACGCATCGTGCTGACAGGCGGCGGCACGGCGGGGCACGTGACGCCGCATTTGGCGCTGCTGCCGCATCTGCTGGAAAGCGGGTACGATGTGGTGTACATCGGCTCGCACAACGGCATTGAGAAGGACATGATGGCGCTGCCCGGCGTCACCTATTACTCGGTGAACACGGGCAAGCTGCGCCGGTACGCGGACGCGAAAAACCTGACCGATCCCTTCCGGGTGTTGGGCGGCGCGGTGTCCTCGTACAAACTGATTCGGAAATTAAAGCCCAGCGTCTGCTTCAGCAAAGGCGGCTTTGTGTCGGTACCCGTGGTGTTTGGCGCATGGCTCAACCGCGTGCCGGTGCTGTGCCATGAAAGCGACCTGACCCCCGGGCTTGCCAACCGCATCGCGGCGCGCTTCGCAAAAAAGGTGGCTACGACCTTCCCCGAGTGCGCCAGCATGCTGGGCAAAAAGGGCGTGCTGACCGGCACGCCGCTTCGGCCCGCGTTGTTTCAGGGCACGCGCGAAAAGGGGCTGGCAATGGCGGGGTTTTCCGGTGAAAAGCCCGTGCTGCTGATGATGGGCGGCAGTTCCGGCGCACAAAGCGTCAACGCGGTGCTGCGCGAGGCGCTGCCCCGCCTGACCAAAGAGTTGGACGTGCTGCACCTGTGCGGGCGGGGCAACCTTGCGCCCGAACTGAACGGTACGCCGGGGTACTGGCAGGCGGAGTTCCTGTCGGGCGACCTGGCCGACGCGCTGGCGTGCGCGGACATGGTACTGTCCCGCGCGGGTGCCAATGCGCTGTGCGAGTTTCAGGCGCTGGGCCTGCCCATGCTGCTGGTGCCGTACCCCAAGGGCGCCGGGCGGGGCGACCAGATACTGAACGCCCACAGCTATGAACAGCGCGGCCTGGCGCATGTGCTGTACCAGGAGAATCTGACCGCAGACACGCTGGTCAGCGCGATCCACAGGCTGCGCGGCGACCTGCCCCGCATGCGCGCGGCGCTGAAAGCCGCGCCGCCTGCCGACGGCACGCAAGCCGTGCTCGATCTGATCGAAAGCATACAGTAGACTGTTCCCATGGAATACGTCCAAAAAATACCGGAGGTGGCACGATGACCAACCGGGAGCGTTTCAACAACATCATGCGCTTCAAGCCCGTCGACCGGCTGCCGCGCATCGAATGGGCCACCTGGTGGGACAAGACCATTGAACGATGGGAAGCCGAGGGGCTTTCGGTGCCCCCGCATCCAACGCTGAGCAAGTGGACAGCCATCCAGAGCCACCTGGGGCTCGACCTGCAGCTGCAGACCTGGTTTGGCTTTTCCACCAAAGAAACGCCGCGCCCGGCGGGGCACGGTTTGCCGGTGATCAACAACGATGACGAGTACACGCGGATACTGCCCACGCTGTACCCGGAGCACCTGCCCGCCAGCGCTGAAACGCTCAGCGCCTTCAAAGCGCTGGATGCCACCGGCGAGGGCATCACGTGGGCCACGGTGGAAGGGCCGTTCTGGGGGCCACGCACGCTGCTGGGCATTGAGCAGCACCTGTACGCCTTCTATGACCAGCCCGAGCTGCTGCACCGCATCAACACCGACTTGGTTCAATACAACATCCGCAAACTGACCCAGCTGTGCGAACATTATGTGCCGGCGTTTATTACCATTGCCGAGGACATGAGCTACAACAACGGGCCGATGCTGTCCGAAGCGCAGTTTGACGAGTTTCTGCTGCCGTATTACACAAAGCTGGTCAGGTTTTTGAACGAGCGCGACATCCTGTGCTTTATTGATTCGGACGGCGATGTGACCAAAATGGTGCCCTGGTTTGAGCGCGCGGGCATCCAGGGCGTGCTGCCGCTGGAACGGCAGGCCGGCGTGGATGTGAACGTGTTACAAGCCAGGCACCCGAAATTCCTGCTGCTGGGGCACTATGACAAGATGGTGATGCCCCACGGCGAGGAAGCGATGCGCGGGGAGTTTGAGCGCCTGCTGCCGGCCATGCGCCGGGGCGGCTTTATTCCCTCGGTGGATCACCAGACGCCGCCGGGCGTGTCGCTGGAGAATTACCGCATCTACCTGCGGCTGCTCAACGAGTATACGATCCGGGCCGCGCAGTAGCCATGGCGCTGTTCAAACGAAAAAAGAAGCCGCAGCTGGTCATGACGCTCACACAGGGCGGTCAGACGATCTTTTCCGGACCGGCGTTTGACTACCCGTTCGAGGAGCACGTGCTCGTCGCGCTGGCGGTACAGTTTTACAATGACCCGGCCCCCTGTGAGATCCGGCGCGCGGCGGTGCGCTCGCGCATCTGGATGGAGATGGAGCCGCTGATCCCCTTTGGCGGCCCAACAGAAAGCCTGCCGCCCATGCAGCAGGCGTATTTCCCCGAAGGGGCGATGCTTAGCCTTCAGTGGGAGGATCCGTAAGGATCAGGCAAAATCCTTTGGGGTCAGTTCCGCGGTGTCGCCCTTCTGCAGGGTCAGCGCCGCGGTTTTGTTTTGGTATTTCACGCGCATGGCGACCTTTTGAGCGGCGTTAGCAACGATGCGCGCGTGGGTGAGTTTCCCTTCCTTCCAGGTGATGTCCACCGTCAGCCCGCCAAAGGCACGCAGGCCCTTGATGTGCCCGTCCGCCCATTCCCGGGGCAGCGCGGGCAGCAGGGTGATCTCGCCCACGGCGTTCTGCAGCAGCATTTCGGCCACGCCGGCAGATGCGGCGAAGTTGCCGTCAATCTGGAACGGCGGGTGCGCGTCAAACAGGTTCAGGTATGTGCCGCCACCGCCGCGGTAGTTGGTGCCCTCGGTTTCCACCACGCGCAGCTGGCGCTTGAGCAATTTGAGCGCGTGATCGCCATCGCGCAGCCGCGCCCACTGGCTGATCTTCCAGCCCAGCGACCAGCCGGTGCCGTCATCGCCGCGCAATTCCAGCGTGCGCCGCACGGCGTTGGCCATGTCGGGCGTCTTGTCCACCGTGAACGCGCGCCCGGGGTGCAATGGGTACAGGTGGGAGATGTGGCGGTGATGGGGTTCGGGCTCCTCGTACTCCTGATCCCACTCCAACAATTGGCCTTTGCTGCCCACAAGATAGGGCGGCAGCTTGGGCAGCATGTCCCGGATGCGGTCAAAAACTTCGCCCTCCAGCTCCAAGATGTCCTGGATGCGGAGCATGTTGTCGAACACCTCGCGCACGATGGCGTTGCTCATGGTGGCCCAGCGGGACACCGCGATGCGCTTGCCCTCATACATAAAGCTGTTTTCCGGGGATGTGGCGGGGTAGACCGACCAATGCCCGGTGCCGCAGTCCTTAAGCGTGTCCAGGAAGAACACGGCGGCGTCGGTGATGGCAGGCAGCGCCCGGTTTTTTAGAAACGCCTTGTCCAAGGAGTACTCGTAGTGCTCCATCAGGTGCTGGCACAGCCAGCCGTATGCCATCGGCCAGATCGCATATACGGCCGACCCCTCGCGGTTTTCGCCCACGGGGTTGGTGATCGCCCACAGGTCGGTGTTGTGGTGGCACACCGCGCCGCTGGCGCCGTAATGGACCTGGGCGGTGCGCGCGCCGTTGACGCGCAGGCGGTCGATCAAGTCAAACAGGGGCGCGTGCATGTCGGGCATCGCGCAGGCTTCCGCCGGCCAGTAGTTCATCTCGGTGTTGATGTTGACGGTGTAGTTGCTGCTCCACGGCGGGCGCAGTTCCTGGTTCCAGATGCCCTGCAGGTTGGCAGCCTGGGTGCCCGGCCGCGAGGAGGATGAAAGCAGGTACCGGCCGTAGTTGAAGATCAGTTCAAACAGCTCGGGATCATTCTCGCCATTGGGGAACGCCCGCAGGCGCGCGTCGGTGGGCAGGCTTTCATCGCGTTTGGCGCCCAACTGGAGCTCTACACGGTCAAACAGCGGTCGCGCATCGGCAAGGTGGCACTCCAGCAGCGCGTCCCAGGTCGCCCCTTTCAGCGCATCCATGTCCGCTTGAACTGCTGCTTTTTCATCGACGCCCTGCGTTTCCGGGTGCTTGTCAAAGCCCGCGTAGCTGGTGCGCGCGCAGAAGTACAGCGTGGCGCTGTCCGCCCTGGTCACGGTGACGGTTGCCCCATCTGCCTTCACCGCGCCGCCTTTGGCGTGCACCTTGAGCAGCACCCGCGCGCGCATGCCCATGCGCTCGGGTTCGTCAGAATAACTGGACGGGTCGTCAGACGGCACGTAGTTGGGTTCCATGCGCGAGGGCGCGCGTAAATCCATGGTGATCGTGTCGCCCTGGGCGCGTACCTGGTTTTTAACGGGCGACGCCAGCGCCACCGCAAAGGACACGGCGCCGCGCTTGCTGGCACTGATCTCCACCACCATCGCCTGGTCGGGCTGGGACACCAAAACACGCCGCTGGTACTGGACATCGCCCAGCGCAAACGCGGTGGTGGCCAGCGCGTCGCGCAGCTTCAGGTCGCGCACGTAGCCCTGTGGCTCTCCTGCTGGCAGATCATGGGTGATCAGCACATCACACAGCGGCAGGTAGGAGGTGGAGTATTTGCCCTCCATGTGCTGCTCGGCGACCTGCTGCGCTTCATGAAGCTTGCCCTGGCGGATGAGTTCCTGCGCGCGGGGCAGGTGCTTGTATGCGTCCGGCGCGTTCTTGTCGATGGGATAGCCCGCCCAGAAGGTGTCCTCGTTCATCGCCAGGCGGTCGGTACGCGCGCCGCCAAACGCCATCGCCCCCAGCCGTCCGTTGCCCAGGGGCAGCGCCTCCACCCACGACTTTGCTTCCCCCTGATACCACAGCCTGTTCGCCGACATGCCGCTGCCTCCTTTACGTATGCTCGTGCGGCCATTATACCCATGCCGGTGCAGGCCTGCAAGCAATGGCCAAACCTGCTATAATGGCTTCACAACAACTGAATGGAGGCACAACATGGAAAGAACGACGTTGGGCATCAAAGGCCCGGAGGTGACGGTGCTGGGCCTGGGCTGTATGTATTTTGGCTGGCGGGAGCCGGAGAAAAACTCGCTGGAGCGCCTGGACCAGTACATAAAGGCGGGCGGCAATTTCCTGGACACCGCCAACATCTATGCCGAGCACTGGCTGCCGGACAAGGACTACTTTGGCAAGGACAAGGCGCAGTTCCGCGACGGGGGCAGCGAGCGGCTGATGGGCCAGTGGCTCAAGGGGCGCAGCGACCGCGAGCACCTGGTGATCGCCAGCAAGGTGGGGTTCCCCTATCCCGATGTGGAGGCCGGCACCAGCGCCTACCGCATCAGAAGCGAGTGCGAAAAATCCTTAAAGCGCCTGGGGGTTGATTACCTGGACCTGTACTATCTGCACAATGACGACCGCAACACGCCGCTTCAGGAATCGCTGGCGGCGCTCAACCAGCTGGTCAGGGAAGGCCTGGTCAAGTCCATCGGTGCCAGCAACTTCCAGTCCTGGCGGCTGGCGCAGGCCATCGCGCTGTCGCGCCAGAATGGCTGGGCGGAATACTGCTGCGTGCAGCAGCGCTACTCCTACCTGCGCGGGAAGCCGGGCGCCGACTTTGGCGCGCAGCTGGAGGCCACGCCCGACCTGATGGACTTTTGTGAAAGCGAGCGCGTCACGCCGATTGCCTATTCCCCGCTGCTGGGCGGCGCGTACACCGACCCGAAAAAATCCTTCAGCGCGCAGTATCAGGGCAGCGACAGCGACGCACGCCTGTTGGCAATGGACAAGGTTGCCCAAGCCCACGGCGCCACGCGCAACCAGGTGGTCTATGCCTGGATGCTCCAAAGCAAGCCGCAGGTGCTGCCGCTGGTTGCCTCCAGCACCGCCGAACAGTTCCGCGAGGCGCTGGGCGCGCTGGAGCTAAAGCTCACCGACGACGAGATGGCGGCGCTCAACGCGGCTGGCGCATAGAATTCTTACACGCTTCTTACAGCGCGGCCTTGCGTTTCGCTCCGCGCTGTTTTACAATCAGGCCACCGAATAAGGGAGGTAACCCCATGAAATCGATCCCGATCAAACTCAGCTTTGCTGAGGAAGTCAAAACCTTTGTCAACATCGTCAGCCGCTACCCCTACGACATGGACCTGCGCGCCGGCCGCCACGTGGTGGACGCCAAGTCCATCCTGGGCATCTTCTCGCTGGACTTGAGCAAGCCCATCTCGCTGGAAGTCTATGCGGACAGCTGCGATGACCTGCTCAAGGACCTAGAGCCCTTCGCGCTGTGAGCGAAACCCCAGCGTCCCCGCGCGTGTGTGACGCGCACTGCGACACGCTGTACAGCCTGCTGACCGCCCCCCAAAAGCCCACCGATGTGACGCTGGAGCGCCTGCAACAGGGCGGCGTTGCCATACAGACGATGGCGATGTACGTGGGTCCGGCGGCGGGGCTGGACGTGATCGAGCAGCGGTTTGAGGGCATGTTTGACCAGCTGGAGGCGCTCAAGCAAGCCGGCTGGCGGCAGGTGGATGACCCCAAGGAAGTGATCGATGCCCAGCCGCACATGCTGCTCTCCATCGAGGGGTGCGAGGTGTTCGCGCGCGGGCTGTCGGTGATTGCGGACTACCGCGCGCGCGGGGTGCGCATGGCGGCCATTACCTGGAACCACCCAAACGCGCTGGGCACCCCGCACTGCGTGGATGCCACCACGGGCCTCTCCGGGTATGGGCTGAATGCCGTGCGCGAAATGCAAAGGCTTGGCATTGCCGTGGACGTATCGCATCTGAATGAAGCGGGCTTTTATGACATCCTAAAAAAGACCGATGTGCCCCCGCTGGCCAGCCACAGCTGCGCCCGGGCGCTGCGTGACCACACGCGCAACCTGACCGACGGGCAGCTGCGGGCGCTGTTTGGCGCAGGCGGGTTTGTGGGGCTCAACTTCTTCCCCATGTTCCTGACCGATGGGCCGGTGTGCACGATCGATACGGTCATTGACCACATCCAGCACATGTATGACCAGGGGGGTGCAGGCATGGTGGGGTTTGGCTCGGACTTTGACGGCATCAGCACCAAGCCCGAAGGGCTGGACAACCCCGGTGATTTCCCCCACCTGATCGAGGGCCTGCGCAGGCGCGGGTTTGACGAAAGCGACGTGCTGGCCATCGCGGGCGGGGCGTTCATCCGCTACTTCGAGCGTATCTGAACGCTTGCCTGCAAAAACACCGCCGGGCTGTGGCGCCGGGCGGTGTTTTTCTGTTCAGGACAGCTTGGTGATCCAGCTGAACGGGTCAGGCGCCCGCCCGTACTGGATGCCGGTCAGCGTGTCGTACAGCCGCTGGGAGACGGTTCCGATGCCGCCGTTGCCCACGGTATAGGTGGTGCCCTTGAACGAGAACGCCTTGACCGGGGATATGACCGCGGCGGTGCCCGCGCCAAAGGCCTCGGTGATGGCGCCGGACGCGATGTCCTTGAGCACCGTATCCACCGCCATGCGCTCCTCCACGGCTTGTAGGCCCATCCGGGCGGCCAGCTTCAGCACGCTGTCGCGCGTGATGCCGGGCAGGATGCTGCCGTTGAGCCTCGGCGTGCGCAGCGTATCGCCGTAGACAAAGAAGATGTTCATCGCGCCGACTTCCTCTACGTACGTCTGCTCCACGCCGTCCAGCCACAGCACCTGGGCAAAGCCCAACTCCTCCGCCTTGATGCCGGCAAGGATCGACGCGGCGTAGTTGCCGCCGGTTTTGGCCTCGCCAATGCCGCCGCGCACCGCGCGCACATAGGCGTCCTCCACATAGATGTCATTGGGCGCAAGGCCGCCGGGGTAGTACGCCCCTACCGGCGACAGTATGATAAAGAACAGGTATTTTTGCGCGGTGTGCACGCCCAGCTTGGCGTCCATGGCGATCATGGCAGGCCGGATATACAGGCTGGTGCCGTCGCGCGTGGGCACCCAGTCCTGATCCAGATCGATCAGCTGCTTGAGCCCGTCCATCCAGGTGTCCACATCCGGGGCCGCCATGCCCATGCGGGCGGCCGAGCGCGCCATGCGGGCGAAGTTGTCCCCCGCGCGGAACAACTGTAATCCCTTGTCCGCCCGGCGGTAGCACTTGAGCCCTTCAAAAATGGTCTGCCCATAGTGCAGCGCGGCGCAAGACGGGTCCATCTGAATAGGCCCATACGGCACGATGCGCGCGTCGTGCCAGCCCACGCCCTCGTCATATTCGTGCAAAAACATGTGGTCGGTAAACAGCTGGCCAAAGCCCAGCTTGCTTTCGTCCTGCGGCTTGGCCTTGGGGTGTTGGTTGGGGGTGACGGTAATGTGCGCCATTTTGTTGCCTCCGTGGTCAGTTAAGCCTGTTGAGCAGCGCTTCCGTCATTTCGCTGCCCTTGATGTACGGCCCGCCCCAGGCGATGTCGCGAGTGCGCAGGCCGCTTTCCAGGGCGTCCTCCACCGCGGCTTCCACCATGTCGGCGGCTTCGGGCAGCCCGAAGGACATACGCAGCATCATGGCCACCGACAGCACGGTGGCGATGGGGTTGGCCATGTCCAGGCCCGCGATGTCGGGCGCCGAGCCGTGGATGGGCTCATACATGCCACGCGTGCCGTCGCCCAGGGACGCGGAGGGCAGCAGCCCGATGGAGCCGGTCAGCTGGGACGCCTCGTCGGACAGGATATCGCCGAACATGTTGGTGGTGACGATCACGTCAAACTGCGCCGGGTTCTGCACCAGCTGCATGGCGGCGTTGTCCACCAGCATGTCTTTCACCGTCACGTCGGGGTATTCCTTGGCCAGTTCATGGATGGTTTCGCGCCACAGGCGACCGGATTCCAGCACATTGGCCTTGTCAATGGAGGTGACGTGCAGCCGTCTCCCCCGCGCGGCCTCAAACGCGATGCGGCCGATGCGGTTGATCTCCATCTGGGAGTAGACCTCGGTGTCATAGGCATAGGTGCCGCCCTCGCCCTGACCGCGGCCGGACTGGCCAAAGTACATGCCGCCGATCAATTCGCGCACGATCAGCATGTCAAAGCCCTTTTCGGCGGTTTCGGCGCGCAGCGGGCAGGCGCCGCTCAACACCGGCATCAACCTGGCCGGGCGCAGGTTGGCATACAGGCCCATGCCCTTGCGGATGCCCAGCAGCGCGCGCTCGGGCCGCAGATGGCCGGGCAAGGTGTCCCACTTGGGGCCGCCCACCGCCCCTAATAGCACCGAATCGCTGTCTAGGCACTGCTTGAGCGCGTCCTCCGGCAGCGGCTCGCCCAGCGCGTCAATGGCGCAGCCCCCCGCCAGCACCTGCGTATAGCGCACGCTGTGGCCGAATTTGGCCACCACCTGATCTAGTACCCGGCAGGCCGCCGAGGTGATCTCCGGGCCGATGCCGTCGCCGGCCACCACCGCAATGTGATAGGTCATAGGTGGCCGCCTTCCCGCGCAGCCACCAGCCCGCCGGAGGCGATGATGGTCTGCAGAAACGGCGAAAACGGCGGAAAGCTTTCCTTTGTGCCGCGCGTTACATTGGTCAGCGTGCCATGGTCGAGATCTGCCTCCAGTTGGTCGCCGTCCTTGATGTCCATACCGCTGACAATAATTGGCAGGCCGATATTGATCGCGTTGCGGTAGAAGATGCGCGCGAAGCTCTTGGCAATCACGCAGGATACGCCGGCGGTTTTCAGCGCCAGCGGCGCGTGCTCCCGCGAGGAGCCGCAGCCAAAGTTGACGCCGGCGGCGACAAAATCGCCGGGTTTCAATTTTTTGGCGAAATCCTTGTCGATGTCTTCCATGCAGTGCGCGGCCAGCTCCTTTGCGTCCGCGGTGTTCAGGTACCGTGCGGGGATGATCACGTCGGTGTCCACATGATCGCCGTACACCAGCGCTTTTCCGGTCAGTTTCATGTTCCGTCCTCCTTACAGCATGTCCGGCGAGGCGATGACGCCCAGCACGGCGCTGGCCGCGGCCACCTCGGGGTTGGCCAGGTACACCTCGGACTTGGGCGACCCCATGCGGCCGACAAAGTTGCGGTTGGTGGTGGCCACGCAGCGCTCGCCCTCGGCCAGAATGCCCATGTGCCCGCCCAGGCATGGGCCGCAGGTGGGCGTGGACACCGCGCATCCGGCATCCAGGAAGATGTCAAACAAGCCCATGTGCATCGCGTCGCGGTAGATTTTCTGCGTGGCGGGGATGATCAGGCAGCGCACGCCGTCGTGCACCTTACGGCCTTTCATGATTTCGGCGGCGGCCACAAAGTCGCTTAGCCTGCCGTTGGTGCAGGAGCCGATCACGACCTGGTCGATCTTCATGCCCTGGGGGATGTCGTCAAAGGTTTTCGTGTTCTCTGGCAGATGCGGGAAAGCCACCGTGGGCTTGAGCGCACCCAGGTCGATGTTGATCACGCGCTGGTATACGGCGTCCGGGTCGGCGGCATACACCACCGGCTGCGCCGCACCGTGTTCGGTCAGGTATTGGCGCGTCGCGTCATCCACCGGGAACACCGCGTTCTTGCCACCGGCTTCCACCGCCATGTTGCACACGCACAGCCGGTCATCCATGGTAAGCGCCCTGACCCCGTCGCCGGAAAACTCCAGCGAGCTGTACAGCGCGCCGTCCACGCCCAGAATGCCGATCAGGTGCAAAATGACGTCCTTGCCGGACACATATTCGGGCAACTGCCCGGTCAGCACGACCGAGATCGCCTCAGGCACGCGCAGCCAGACCTTGCCGGACGCCATGGCCACGGCGGCGTCGGTGGAGCCCATGCCGGTGGAGAACGCGCCCAGGGCACCGTAGGTGCAGGTGTGGCTGTCGGCGCCAACCACCAGATCGCCGGCGGTCACCATGCCCTTTT
Source organism: Bacillota bacterium (assembly GCA_019137115.1). GTDB lineage: Bacteria > Bacillota > Clostridia > Christensenellales > Aristaeellaceae > JAGVSV01. The sequence goes on along the minus strand of JAGVSV010000182.1, from coordinate 8,778 downwards.
CGGGCAGCAACGCGTGCTCCACCCCGGCCTGCCCCACGTCATAAAAGTGCAGGATGTCATGCTCTTTGGCGAACTCGCGCACGAACCTGGATTGCTCGGCAGCCTTGATGTCCTTGTTGGGCGTGAAATGGTCCAGCACCAGCGCGATTTTTTCCTTGTCAAACACGGTGGGGTTGGACAATTTGCGGAACTCGTTGATGGCCACCGGCGCGGTGATGTCGTTGGCCAGCACCATGTCCACATTGGCCAGCACAATCTCCCCGGGCGTGACCGTCTCCTGCCCGCAATGGGCGGCGATGATCTTCTGGGTCATGGTCATTTTTGACATACTATTCCCCTTTCCTTAGATGCAGCATATATTCCAGCGAATCGCACAGCGCTTCCCAGCTGGCGGCCACCACGTCGGTGCCCACCCCCACGGTGGTCCAGCTGTGCTCGCCATCGGTGGATTCAATCAGCACCCGCACCTTGGAGGCGGTGGCCTCGGCACCCGTCAGCACGCGCACCTTGTAGTCGGTCAGGCGCACCTCGGACAAGCCGGGATAGAACACGTTGAGCGCCTTGCGCAGCGCCATGTCCAGCGCATGCACCGGGCCGTTGCCCATGGCGGCGGTGGTTTCCTCCTGTCCGTCCACGACCAGGCTGATGATGGCCGACGCGCTGTTGTCCCCCGCCGGCGGCGGATATTCGCCGGTGGTGCGGTACATCACCGTGTTGAAGTGCGGCGCGAAGCGGCCCAGCGTGCGGCGCGCCATCAGCTCAAAGCTGGCGTCGGCGGCTTCAAACTGGTAGCCCTCGTTTTCCAGGTCCTTGAGCTTTGACAGGATTGTCGCCACCTCGGCGGAGTCGCGGGTCAGTTCCGGCGCGACGGTGGCCAGCTTTCTCATCACCATGCTGCGGCCGGACACCTCGGACATCAAAAAGCGGCGCGTGTTGCCCACGCTTTCGGGCGACACATGCTCAAAGGACTCAGATATTTTGTTGACGCCGTCGATGTGCATGCCGCCCTTGTGGGCAAAGGCGCTGGCGCCCACATAGGGCGTGTTGCCCGGCACCTGCAGGTTGCTGATTTCGGTCACCTGCCGCACGGTCTGCAGCAGGTCATGCAGGCCGTCCGAAACGCAGTCATACCCCAGTTTGAGCTGCAGGTTGGGGATGATCACTGACAGGTCGGCGTTGCCGCAGCGCTCCCCGGTGCCGATGAACGTGCCCTGCACCTGCCGCGCGCCCGCCTCCACCCCCATGATGGAGCTGGCCACCGCGCAGCCGGTGTCGTTGTGGCAATGGATGCCGACCTTGGCGTCAGGGAACCGCTCGCGCACCAGTTTCACATCGTCGTATACGGTCAGCGGCATGGTGCCGCCGTTGGTGTCGCACAGGCACAGGCAGGACGCGCCTGCCTGCAGCGCCACCTCCAGCACCTGGAGCGCATAATCCCGGTTGGCGCGCAGCCCGTCAAAGAAGTGCTCCGCGTCAAAGATCACCTCGCGCCCCTGCGCATGGAAAAAGCGCACGGTGTTGCCCACCAGGTCGAGGTTTTCCTGAAGAGTCGCCATCAGCACCTTGTGCACGTGCAGGTCCCACGCCTTGCCAAACAGCGACACGGCGGGCGTCTCGGCCTTGAGCAGCGACAGCACGTTGGGGTCGGTTTGCGGGGTTGCGCCCTTCTTGTGCGTGCTGCCAAAGGCGCACAGTCTGGCGTGCTGCAGGGTGTCCACGCGGATTTCGCGGAAGAACGCGATGTCTTTCGGGTTGCTGCCAGGGTTGCCGGCCTCGATGTAGTCCACGCCGAAATCGTCCAGCGCCCGCACGATGGACAGCTTGTCCGAAACGGAATAGGAGATGCCCTCGCCCTGCGCGCCGTCGCGCAGGGTGGAGTCAAACAGCTCGATCTTGGGCTTGCTCACAGCAGCTTGTTCATCCCGTTGATGTAGGCGATCAGCGACGCTTCCAGCACGTCGGTGGACAGGCCACGGCCGGTTACCGTGCGGTCGCCCGCGCGCAGCTTGACCATGGCTTCGCCCTGGGCGTCCTTGCCCTCCGAGATGGTCTGGATGGAGTAGTCCTCCAGCCGGTGCTCGGGCGCCTTGACGATGATGTCCACCGCATTGAACGCTGCGTCAATGGGGCCGTCGCCCAGCGCCACGGCCTCCAACTGCTCGCCGTTGTGCTTCAACCGGACCACCGCGGAGCAGGACACATAGTTCCCGGCGTTGGCGGTGAACCGATCCAGCGTGTAAGGCGCGCCGGTGTCCATGCCGCGGTGCAGCACCAGCGCCTCCAGGTCAGCATCGGTGATCGCCTTCTTGCGGTCGGACAGCGCCTTGAAGCGGGCGAACAGCTTGTCCATTTCCTCAGCGTCCAGCGTGTAGCCCAGGTCGTTCAGGCGGTCTTCCACCGCGTGGCGGCCGGAGTGCTTGCCCAGCACCATTTTGCTGGTGTTGACGCCCACGGATTCCGGCGTCATGATTTCGTACGTCTGGCGGTTGGCCAGCACCCCGTGCTGGTGGATGCCGGCCTCATGGGCAAAGGCGTTGGCGCCCACGATGGGCTTGTTCAGCGGCGCCTGCACGCCCAGAATCGAGTACACCAGGCGGCTGGTGGGGAAGATGCGCGTGGTGTCCACCTGGCAGTAATAGGGCATGGCGTCCTTGCGGGTGGAGAGCGCCATCACCACTTCCTCCAGCGCGGCGTTGCCGGCGCGCTCGCCCAGGCCGCATACCGAGGTTTCAACCTGGGTGGCTCCGGCACGCAGCGCCTCCAGTGAGTTGGCGACCGCCAGCCCCAGGTCGTTGTGACAGTGCACGGACACGTCCACATCCTTTAGCCCTTCCACGTTCTCCATCAGGTAGCGGATCAGGTCGCCCATCTCGTGCGGCACGGCATAACCCACGGTGTCCGGGATGTTGATGGTGGTCGCGCCGGCCTTGACCGCAGCGGTCAGAGCCTTTGCCAAAAATTCGCGGTCGGAGCGCGTGGCGTCCTCCGCCGAAAATTCGACGTCATCCAGCTTGGTTTTGGCGTACGCCACCATCGTGCTGATGGTGTCCAGCACCTGCTGCTCGGTCATGCGCAGCTTGTATTCCATGTGGGTGGGCGAGGTGGCCAGAAACACGTGGATGCGGGGGTGCGCGGCTTCCTTGACCGCGTCATAGGCCACATCAATGTCCTTGCGCGTGCAGCGGGCAAGGCTGGCCACCGTGCAGTTGGTAACCGCCTTGGCGATGGCTTCAACCGACTCAAAATCCCCCGGCGAGGAGATCGCGAAACCGGCTTCGATGACATCCACGCCCAGCCGCTCCAGCGCCAGCGCCAGCTCCATCTTCTCGGCAAAGTCCATGCTGCAGCCGGGCGCCTGCTCGCCGTCCCGCAGGGTGGTGTCAAAGATTTTGATGCGTTTCATTATTGGTCGAACTCACTTTCTGCAAACACTGCGCCCTTGTCGGCCGAAGACACCAGCCGTTCATAGCGCTTGAGGTACCCGGTCAGTTTCTTTTTGGGCGGCGGCACAAACTCGGCGCGGCGTTTTTCCATCTCAGCATCGCTGATCTTAAGCGTCAGCGTGTGCGCGGGGATGTCGATGGAGACGATGTCCCCCTCCTGAATCAGCGCGATGGGGCCGTTGGCAGCGGCCTCGGGGGACACGTGCCCGATGGACGCGCCGCGCGTGGCGCCGGAGAAGCGGCCGTCGGTGATCAGCGCCACCTCCTTGTCCAGGTGCATGCCGGCGATGGCGGAGGTGCAGCCCAGCATTTCGCGCATGCCGGGGCCGCCGCGCGGCCCTTCATAGCGGATGATCACCACATCGCCGGCCTTGACCTTGCCGCCAAAGATAGCGTCGGTGGCGGCATCCTCACCGTTGAACACGCGGGCGGGGCCTTCGTGCACGAGCATCTCGGGCGCCACGGCGCTCTGTTTGACGATCGCCCCTTTGGGCGCCAGGTTTCCGTACAGCACGGCCAGCCCACCCACCGGGGCATAGGGCGCGTCCACGGGCCTGATGACATTGGGGTTGCGCACGCGCGCGTTTTTGGCGGCTTCGGACAGCGGGACGCCCAGCACGGTCATCACGCTGCCGTCCAGCAGGTCCGCGTCCAGCAGCTGCTTGATCACCGCGTACACGCCGCCGGCGGCGTCCAGGTCCTGCATGTGGTGGGGCCCTGCGGGCGCCAGCTTGCACAGGTTGGGCGTGCTGCTGCTCACGTCGTTGATCATGTCAAGGGAGAAGGGAAGCCCGGCTTCATGCGCAATGGCGGCCAGGTGCAGCGCGGAGTTGGAGGAGCAGCCCAGCGCCATGTCCACCGTCAGCGCGTTGCGCAGCGATTTTTCCGTCAGGATGTCCAGGCACGTGATGCCCTGCTGTAACAATTCCATCACCTGCATCCCCGCGCGCTTGGCCAGGTGGATGCGGCGGGAGAGCACCGCGGGGATGCTGCCGTTGCCGGGCAGCGCCAGGCCCAGCGCCTCGCTTAAACAGTTCATGGAGTTGGCGGTGAACATGCCGGAGCAGGAGCCGCACGTGGGGCAGGCGGATTCCTCCACCTCCAGCAGCTCGTCCTCGCTGATGCTTCCGATGGTGTATGCCCCTACCGCCTCAAACACGCTATTGAGGTCGCGGTAGGTGCCGTCGCAGTCCAGAGACAGCATGGGGCCGCCTGCCATGAACACGCACGGCAGGTTCAGCCGCGCCGCCGCCATCAGCATGCCGGGCACCACCTTGTCACAGTTGGGGATGAACACCAGCGCGTCCAACGCGTGCGCCCTGACCATGCACTCGACAGAATCGGCGATCAGCTCGCGCGTGCACAGGGAATACTGCATGCCCTCGTGCCCCATGGCGATGCCGTCGCACACGGCGATCACGTTGAACTCCAGCGGCGTGCCCCCGTTCATCAGCACGCCGTCCTTGACCGCCCGGGCGATGCTGTTCAGGTGGATGTGCCCGGGCACAATTTCGTTGAACGAGTTGACGATACCGACCAAAGGCTTGCGGATCTGCTCGCCGGTCAACCCATCGGCCCGCAACAGGGAGCGCTGCGGCGCGCGCTGCGCCCCCTGTTTCATGTGGTTGCTGCGCATGGTACCTCCCTGCGTGTCGTTACTGTTCGCCATACTCCTCGCGCTTCCAGCTCATGCGGTCGCGCAGTTCCCTGCCGGTGGTTTCCACCTGGCTTTCCTGGGCCTGTTTGCGCATGGCGGTGAAGTTGGGGCGGCCCAGCTTGTTTTCCTCAATCCACTTTTTGGCAAAGGTGCCGTCCTGGATTTCGTCCAGCACTTTCCTCATTTCCTTTTTGGTTTCATCCGTCACGATCCGCGGGCCCACGCTGTAATCGCCATATTCCGCGGTGTCCGAGATCGAGTAGCGCATGAAGGAAAGGCCGCCGGCATTGACCAGGTCAATGATCAGCTTCATTTCGTGCAGGCACTCAAAGTACGCGCTCTCGGGCTGATATCCGGCCTCCACCAGGGTATCAAAGCCTGCTTTCATCAGGGCGGTGACGCCGCCGCACAGCACCGCCTGCTCGCCGAACAGGTCGGTTTCGGTCTCCTCCTTGAAGGTGGTTTCCAGCACGCCGGCGCGCGCGCCGCCGATGCCCGCCGCCCACGCCAGCGCCTTCTGTTTGGCCTTGCCGCTGGCATCCTGGTATACCGCGATCAGGCACGGCACGCCGCGGCCCTCCTTGTACTGGCTGCGCACGGTGTGGCCGGGGCCTTTGGGCGCGATCATGATCACGTCCACACCCTTGGGCGGCACGATCTGCCCGTAATGGATGTTGAAGCCATGGCCAAAGGCCAGCGCCATGCCGGGTCGCAGGTTGGGGCCGATGTCCTTTGCGTACAGGTCGGCCTGCTTTTCGTCATTGACCAGAATCATCACCACGTCTGCCTGTTTGACGGCCTCCGCGGTGGGCAGCACGGTAAACCCGGCTTTTTCGGCCTTGGCCCAGGATTTGGAGCCCTCATACAGGCCGATGATCACGTCCATGCCGCTGTCCTTGAGGTTCAGCGCGTGGGCGTGCCCCTGGCTGCCATAGCCGATGACGGCCAGTTTCTTGCCCTTGAGCAGGTTCAGGTCACAGTCTTTTTCGTAGTACATGGTTGCCATTTCATTCTTCCTCGCTTTCCTGTGTCAGGATGGTTGTGTTGCGTCCAATCGCAGTCACCCCGGTGCGGCAAAGCTCCAGGATGCCGTAGGGAACCAAATTGGAGACGAAGGCGTCCAGCTTGCTTTTTTCGCCGGTGATCTCGATGGTCATGCTGGCGGGCATCAGGTCGACCACCTTGGCGCGGAACACCTCCACGGTTTGGTGGATCTGCGCGCGGGTGGCCAGCTCGGCGTTGACCTTGACCAGCATCAGCTCGCGCGCCACGGTGTTGCCGGCGTCCATCAGCATCACGGCTTTGACATCAGGCAGCTTGCGCAGCTGTTTGACGATCTGGTCCTGGGTGTAGTCATCGCCGCGGCAGGCGATCGTGATGCGGCTGATCTGCGGGTCCTCCGTTTCGCCCACCGACAGGCTTTCGATGTTGTAGCCGCGCCGCGCGAACATGCCGGACACGCGGGTCAGTACGCCGGCCTCGTTGGCCACCAGCGCCGACAATAAGAACTTGTCACGGTCCATGCGCTATCCTTTCATGATGATGTCGTTGATGGTGCCGCCGGGGGGAATCATGGGCAGCACCTTGGCATCGCTGTCGATCATCACATCAATCAGTGTGGGGGTGTTCAGCGCCAGCGCCTGATCCAGCGCTTCATTGAGGCTCTTCAGGTCGTGCGCGCGGAACCCGCGCGCGCCAAAGGCATCCGCCAGCGCCGCGAAATCGGTCTTGCGCCGCAGGGTGGTGTTGGAGTAACGGCATTCATAAAACAGCGTCTGCCACTGGCGCACCATGCCCAGCGCCTGGTTGTTCAAAAGCACCACCAGCAGCGGCAGGTCGTTGGAGGCCGCGGTGGCCATCTCCGCCAGGTTCATGTGGAAGGAGCCGTCGGAGGTGAACAGCACCGTGCGCTTTTTGCCGCGCCCAAAGCACGCGCCGATCGCCGCGCCCAGGCCAAAACCCATCGCGCCCAGCCCGCCGGAGGTGACCAGCGTGCGCGGCTTTTCAAACGCGTAGTACTGCGCCGTCCACAGCTGGTGCTGCCCTACGTCGGTGGCGATCACGTCGTCATCTTGAAGGCGCGCGCGCACCGCGCGGATCGCGGTCTGGGGGTTCAATTCCTCCTCGGGCATGTGCAGGTGGTTGTCCGGGGCTTCCTGCACGCGGGCGACCTGCTCATACCAGTCGCCCGGTTTGCGGCGCACGCCTTTGTCGAGCAACTGGCGCAGTACGTGCTTGACATCGCCCACCACGGCGCAGTCCTCTTTGATGTTCTTGCCGATTTCGGCAGGATCAATGTCAATGTGCAGCACGGTATGCCCCAGCGAGTAGGCCTGCTTGTTGCCGGTGGCGCGGTCGGAAAAGCGCGCGCCTACCGCGATGATCAGGTCCGACATGCTCAGCACCTTGCTGGCGGCGTACGCGCCGTGCATGCCGGTCATGCCCAGGTTGCGCGGGTGGCTGTGGGGCATCGCGGTGCGGCCCATCATGCTGGTGCCCACCGGGCAGTCCAGCGCCTCGGCCAGTTCCAGCAGCTCCTGCCCTGCGTCCGAGCTGACCACGCCGCCGCCGGCGTAAATAAACGGCCGCTCTGCCTGAGCGATCAGCGCCAGCGCGTTCTCGATATCCTTCGGGTCGGCTTTGAGTCCGTTGTTCCTGGTGACAGGGGGCCGCGGCTCATACTCGACCGTGTCCGTCTGCACATCCTTGGGGATGTCCACCAGCACCGGGCCGGGGCGGCCGGAGATTGCCAGCTTGAACGCCTTGCGCAGGGTGGCCGCCAGCTGGTTGACGTCCTTGACGATGTAGTTGTGCTTGGTGATGGGCATGGTGACGCCGGTGATGTCCACCTCCTGGAAGCTGTCGCGCCCGATCAGCGCGCACGCCACGTTGCCGGTGATGGCCACCATGGGCACCGAATCCAGGTACGCGTTGGCGATCCCGGTGACCAGGTTGGTGGCGCCGGGGCCGGAGGTGGCCACGACCACGCCTGCCTTGCCGGTAACCCGGGCATAGCCGTCCGCCGCGTGCGCCGCCCCCTGCTCATGCGAGGTGGTGCAATGGTAAATCCGGTCCTGGGCCTTGTACAGCTCATCATAGATGGGGATGACCGAGCCGCCGGGATATCCGAAGATGACATCCACCTGCTGCTCCAGCAGAACCTGTACAAGCACCTGCGCGCCGGTTATGAGCATTGTCTCCCTCCTTTCCCCAATGAAAAGCCCGCCTCCTTTGTATACAAGGGGACGGGCTGGTCTTACTTAAAGAAACCTATGCCGCACGCCTGCACCTTTGTATACAGCAACGCCTGCTGGGAGCGCTGCTAATTCGTACAGCGCCCAGCAGGCTGAAAAGCAGCAGGCTGGCGGAGAAGGATTCCATACATACCTCCAGAAAGTGGTAGGGCATCACCGTACCATTCCATTGCTTTGCTGTCAACGGAAAAATGCATGCCGCGCGCCGTGGGCTTGCATTTTCTTGTATCTATTATGTACCCACGGGGGATGCGCCAGCCTCGACGCGCGCGCCCTGCCGGTCGACGGACAGCGGCAGGGCCGCCCATTCCGGCGCGCGCTGGGCGAGCAGATGCCCGATGCGCCCGGGGAACGTGCCCTCGCGGTAGAACGCCAGCAGCGTGGGGCCCGCGCCCGAGATGCACACGGCGTCGGCGCCCGCGGA
>JAGVSV010000095.1 GCA_019137115.1 Bacillota bacterium | reverse complement strand
ACTTTATACTTCGGCGTTGAGCGCACTGCAAGTGACCGGAAACATGAAGAAGGCATGTTTCGTGTGCGCTTCTTGAGAGATTTGAGCTTATTCTCGACAGAAATATAGATAAAAAGTCGGACCTAGAGAACGAAAAAGAGACTGCCGTGGTTTCTATTACCGCGACAGCCCCTTTGCATAGGTCGATTCATCACATCGGGCATATACACACAGCGCCCGGTACGGCGAGGGTACCCAGCAGCGTTCCGTCCGGTGCCACCACCGTCACCGTCCCACTGATCTGGTTGGCGCACAGGAAGCCAAAATCCGTCACCACGAAATCTCGCGGGCTTTGCCCGTGGCAGGGGATGTGGCCGGCTGGCGTTAGCACGCCTGCTTGGTCCACGTCAAACGCCGCCAGGTTGTCGGCTCCCCGGTTGGAGACGTACAGCTTGTTGCCCGACAAGCGGATTGCAGCGGTGGTGCTGTCCGGATAATCCCCTTCAGGCAGCGTGGACAGCACCTGTTTAAGCACCCATTCGCCCTTCTCCAGCGCATACGCCAGCACCGTGCTGTTCAGTTCACCGGCCAGATAGAAAGAATTGGCGTCGCGGAATACCAGGTGCCGGGGGCCGGTGCCGCCAGGCGCGGGGATCATGCTTTTTTGGGTTACCTTACCGTTCGTAGGGTCGGCGGTGTAGGTGACGATCCGGTCAATGCCCAGATCGCATACAAACAGTTCGTCCGTGCCCGGGCGAAAAGCGCAGTGGTGCACATGCGGCCTTTCCTGGCGCGTGGGATGCGCGCCGCTCCCCTGGTGGGAAATGAGCTGTATGCGCTCCATCGCTGCGCCGCCTGCATCCACACTGAAAACCGCCAGGTTGCCTTTGGGGTAGTTGGCGGTGTACAGCGTGCGCTCCACCTGATCCAGCGCCAGGTGGCACGCGTTTCCTTCGCCGGTAGGGGCGGTTGCGAGCAGTTCAAATTGCTTGTCGTCCACCGCGAAGCAGGCTGCCACCCCGTTGGCTTCGCGATCCAACCCCACCGCAAACAGGTGCTGACGGGCACGATCCAGGATGACATACGTAGGATTTCGCAGTGCCTCCGTGTTTGCCAGCTGTGTCATTCTGCCGTCTTTCATCTCGCACAGCGCGATGCCCGGGCTGCCGGGTACGCTGTATGTGCCTACATAGAACCGCATGTAATTCACCCCTTGCCCGCATGATACCATGCGGCGCGGCTTGTTACAATGCGGCCGTTTGGTTGCGATGGGGTATCCGCACATGTATAATGTCAGGTGGCGACGGCCAAAAGGAGAGACCACCTGAATGTTTGAAAAACTCAAGAACGCGCTGGGTTTTGGCGAGGAAGCCAAGCTCAAGCCGCTGCGCAAAATAGCCGACGGCATTGAGGCACTCGAGCCGACCTATCAGGCCATGTCCGACGCCCAGCTGCGCGATCAGACCCAACTGTTCCGTGACCGTCTGGGCAAAGGCGAAACGCTGGACGACCTGCTGCCCGAGGCGTTTGCCGTGGTGCGGGAAGCAGCACAGCGCACGCTGGGGTTGCGTCCGTTCTACGTACAGTTGATCGGCGGTATCGTGCTGCACCAGGGCCGCATCGCGGAAATGAAAACCGGCGAGGGCAAAACGCTGACTGCCTGCATGCCGGCGTACCTGAATGCGTTGACCGGCAACGGGGTACACATCGTCACGGTCAACGACTACCTGGCTTCCTTCCAGGGCGAGGACATGGGCAAGCTGTACCGCTTTCTGGGGCTGTCCGTGGGCGTCATCGTGCACGACTTGACCAACGAGCAGCGGCGGGCAGCCTATGCCTGCGACATCACCTATGGCACCAACAACGAAATGGGCTTTGACTACTTGCGCGACAACATGGTCATCTATGAGAAGGAAATGGTGCAGCGCGGCCATGCCTACGCGGTGGTGGACGAGGTGGACTCCATTTTGATCGACGAGGCGCGCACGCCGCTGATCATTTCCGGTCAGGGCGACAAGCCCACCGATATGTACGAGAAGGCGGACCGCTTTGTCAGCCGCCTGCGCCGGGATGATGACTATACGGTGGATGAAAAGGACCGCGCGGTGGTCTTTACCGAGGAGGGAACGCGCAAGGCGGAATCCGCTTTCAGCATTGAGAACCTAGCCGACGCCGAGAACAACGACCTGAATCACTACCTGATCCAGGCGCTCAAGGCCAACGCTCTGTTCAAGCGCGACACCGACTATGTGGTGCAGAATGACGAGGTCATCATCGTGGACGAGTTCACCGGCCGGTTGATGATCGGCCGGCGGTATTCGGACGGGCTGCACCAGGCCATTGAAGCCAAGGAACGCGTCAAGGTGGAGCGGGAGAGCAAAACGCTGGCCACGATCACCTTCCAGAACTATTTCCGCATGTACAAGAAGCTGTCCGGCATGACGGGTACCGCCAAAACCGAGGAAGCCGAGTTCCAGGGCATCTACAGCCTGGACGTCATCCAGGTGCCCACCAACATGCCCATGATTCGCGATGACTTGAACGATGTGGTATACCGTGGCCGCAAGGGCAAATTCGACGCGGTGGTGGAGGAGATCATCCGCCGCCACGCCACCGGGCAGCCGCTGCTTGTGGGCACGATCTCTGTCGAGGTCAGCGAAATGCTAAGCCGCATGCTCACCCTGCGCGGCGTGCAGCATGAGGTGCTCAACGCCAAGCAGCACGCGCGGGAGGCCATGATCGTGGCGCAGGCTGGCCATTATGGCGCGGTCACGATCGCCACCAACATGGCGGGGCGCGGTACCGACATTCTGCTGGGCGGCAACCCCGATTATCTGGCGCGCCGCGCCTTGCGGCAGCAGGAAGTCCCTGATGAACTGATCGAGGAAGCCGTGGGCCGCAACGAGAGCATCTCCGACGAAGCCAAGGCGGTGCGTGTCCAGTACAATGAACTGAAGGACCAATTCCGCAAGCAGACAGATGCCGAGCACGACAAGGTGGTATCGCTGGGCGGCCTGCACATCATCGGCACGGAACGGCATGAAAGCCGGCGCATTGACAACCAGCTGCGCGGCCGCGCCGGGCGGCAGGGCGACCCGGGCTCCTCCCAGTTCTATATCTCGCTGGAGGATGACCTGATGCGCCTGTTTGGAGGAGAGCGCATCGAGCCGCTGATCGCGCGCCTGGGCATGGAGGAGGATGTGCCGCTGGAAGCGGGCATGCTGACCAAACAGATCGAGAATGCCCAGAAACGCATCGAAAGCCGCAACTACGAAATCCGCAAGAACGTGCTGCGCTATGACGATGTGATGAACCAGCAGCGCGAACTGATCTACAAGCAGCGGCACGAGGTGCTGGCCGGCAGCGACATGCACGCCTATATCATAAGCATGCTGGACAAGCTGATCGCCGACAGCGTCGCGCGCTTCTGCGCGGGCGAAAATGCCGACTGGGACGTCAAGGGCCTGGCCGATTACCTGGAGCGCATCTGCATCCCCGTGGGCACCATCAAAGCCAACCAGGACGCCATCGCGAACTTTGACCGCGCGGGGCTGACGGAGTTCCTCAAAAAAGCGGCGGTCACATTCTATGAGGAACGCGAGCAGGGCATCACGCAGCTGGGCATTGACATGCGCGAGCTGGAGCGCTCGGTGCTGCTGCGCGCGGTGGACAGCCGCTGGATGGACCACATCGACGCGATGGACCAGCTGCGCGACGGCATCGGCTTGCGCGCCTATGCCCAGCGCGATCCTGTCAACGAGTACAAGCTGGAAAGCTATGACATGTTTGACGAGATGATCCGCCTGATCCAGGAGGACACGCTGCGCGCGCTGTACCAGCTGCGCATCGAGCGCGCGCCGGAACGCACGGCGGTGGCCAAGCCCGTCATTGCGCGCGGCGCCGGGGATGCCGCGGGCCCTGTGCCCGTCAAGACGCGCAACCCGGTCAAGGCGGGGGAGAAGGTGGGCCGCAACAGCCCGTGCCCCTGCGGCAGCGGGAAAAAATACAAGAACTGCTGCGGCAGAAACGCCGCAGCCTGAGGAAGGCACGAAAAACGCATGTTTTTAGAGCAGGAGCAATACCTGGCAAGGATCGCGGCGCTCAAGGACCAGATGCGCGAGACCGGCGAAGGCTTGCACATGGACGATCTGGAGCGCGAGCTGAGCGAGCTGAAGGAAGAGATGGCGGCAGAGGGGTTCTGGGACGATTTGGACCGTTCCACCCGCGTCAACCAGCGCATCGCCGCCATCGAGCGAAAAATATCGCACTATCAGGAGCTGATCTCCGCTTGTGACGACGCCGAGATCATGGTGCAGCTGGCCGATGAGGAAAACGACGCCGATCTGGTTACCGAAGCGGGGGAGTTCATCGACAAACTGACCCAGCAGGTGGACGCGCTGGCGCTGGAAACCATGATGCGCGGCGACTATGACAACAACAACACCGTGCTGTCCCTGCACGCGGGCGCCGGCGGCACCGAAGCGCAGGACTGGGCGCAGATGCTCTACCGCATGTACACGCGCTACTGTGAGCGCCTGGGCTTTAAAGTGACGGTGCTTGACATGCTCCCGGGGGATGAGGCGGGCATCAAGTCCGCCACGTTCGAGGTGGACGGCGAAAACGCCTATGGCTACTTGCGCAGCGAAAAGGGCGTGCACCGGCTGGTGCGCATCAGCCCGTTTGACTCCAACGCCCGCCGCCACACGTCGTTTGTGTCGCTGGACGTGGCGCCGCTGCTGGAGGATGACGGCGCGGTGGAAATTGACATGGAGGATGTGCGGGTGGACACCTACCGATCCACCGGCGCGGGCGGCCAGCACGTCAACAAAACCGACTCCGCGGTGCGCATGACCCACATGCCCACCGGCATTGTCGTATCCTGCCAGAATGAGCGCAGCCAGGTGCAGAACCGCGAGATGTGTATGAAGATGCTGCGCGCCAAGCTATTGGAGCTGCAGGAACGCGAAAAAGAAGAAAAAATGGCCGAGATCAAGGGTGAGATGAAGAAGATCGAATGGGGCAGCCAGATCCGCTCCTATGTTTTCCAGCCGTACACCATGGTCAAGGATCACCGCACCGGCTATGAAACCGGCAATGTGGATGACGTGATGAACGGCAATCTGGACGGCTTTACGACGGCCTACCTCAAGATGCAATAATGCAGATCAACGATTCCGCCTACTCAGCCGCCGCGCGCCGCAAGGCCGCGGCGCTTGCCACCTGGGGCAGCGCGCGCATACTGGCGATCGAAACCTCCTGTGATGAAACCGCCTGCGCCATTGTAGCGGATGGGCGGCACATTCTGGCCAACCGGATCTATTCGCAGATTGACCTGCACCGCCTGTATGGCGGCGTGGTGCCCGAGATTGCCAGCCGCGCGCATGTCGAAAAAATTGATGTCGTGGTGGACGCCGCGCTCCGTGACGCGGGCATCAACGAAACGGACATCGACGCCATTGCCGTCACGCATGGCCCCGGATTGGTGGGCGCGCTGCTGGTGGGCGTGAGTTACGCCAAGGCGCTGGCGTATGGGTGGGGCAAGCCGCTGATCGCGGTCAACCATATCCAGGGGCACATCGCGGCCAACTACCTGACGCACCCGGACCTGGCGCCGCCGTTCCTGTGCCTGGTGGTCAGCGGCGGGCACAGCCATCTGTTCCGGGTGGAAAAGGATGGCAGCAACACGCTGGTGGGCTGCACGTTGGATGACGCGGCGGGCGAGGCTTTTGACAAGGCCGCGCGCCAGCTGTCCCTGCCGTATCCCGGCGGCCCTGAACTGGACAAGCTGGCCGAAACTGGCGACGACAGCGCGTTCCATTTGCCCGTGCCCCACGTGGACAGGCCGTATGACTTTTCATTCTCCGGCCCCAAAACAGCGTTTGTCAGCCTGGTGCATACCTTTGTCCAGCGCGGGGAACCCCTGCCAACTGCGGATCTGGCGGCGTCCTTCCGGAAATCCGTCGTCGATCAGTTGGTCAGCCGTACGATGCAGGCCATGCACGACCTGAGCGAAAAGCGACTTGCCGTTGCCGGCGGCGTAGCCGCCAATCGTCTGCTGCGGGCGAGGCTTGCGGCGGCGTGCCAGGACAATGGTTATCAGCTGTATATGCCGGATGTCGCCCTGTGCGGGGACAATGCCGCGATGATTGCCTCTGCTGCATACTGGCAGCTGATGCGGGGTGAGCTGGCCGGCTTGGAGCTAAACGCCCAGCCCGCTTTGCGTATGGGCTGAGGCGGTTCTGCCCCTTTTCAGCGTGATCCGGTGGTACTGGGCTTTGGCGCCCCACCGCACCGGCAACATGGATGTGCCCACGCCGTTTGAAATCAGAATGTCCATGCCGTCCTCGTGTTTCCAGCCGGACAGATACCGGTCCCGGTATCTGCTGGAGGAATGCAGGCTGCGGCCGAATACCGTGACCTGACCGCCATGTGTGTGCCCGCAGATGGTAAGGTGCGGAACGAAAGCGCGGCTTTCCCGCAGCGGCGGGATCACATCCGGGGAATGCGGCGCGAACAGCAGAAAGCCGTCCGGAACCAAATGCTCGGCGGCTTTTGCATAGTCCGGGGCGCCGTTGCGGATGTCATCCACGCTGCATACCTGCAGCAATGCGCCACCCCGATGGATGGCATGGCTTTCGTTCACCAAAGGGCGCACCCCTTTGGCGCGCATGGCATCAAACAGTCGTGCGATCTCCTCGCTGGTGCCCGCCAGGTCATGGTTGCCCACCGCCGCAAGGATGCCGTCCGGGAAAGACATGGGCGGCAACAGGTCAAAGAACGGGATGGCGTCCGTCGTGTGCGCGCCATAATCCCCGCCCAGCAAGAGAAGGTCAGCGTCAAGTGCGATCAGACGCTCGACCAGGTCCAGGACGCGATCCCTGCCCAGGTACGGGCCGTAATGGATGTCCGACGCATAGGCGATTTTATACCCGTCAAAGGCCGACGGCAGAGCGGGGGAAGCATATACCTCCTCCTTCCGCGCCAGCTGGGCGGACAAATAGGACGGATACAGGATCTTTGAGTGGGTGGGGATGCGCGCGAGTAGCCCGGTGGCCCACCGTTCCAGATCCTGCTTGTTCATG
>JAGVSV010000245.1 GCA_019137115.1 Bacillota bacterium | reverse complement strand
GGTGTCCAGGTTGCCCGTCGGCTCATCCGCCAGCACCAGCGCGGGCTGGTTGATCAGCGCGCGCGCAATGGCCGCGCGCTGCTGCTGGCCGCCGGACAGCTGGTTGGGCAGGTAGTTTCGCCGGTTTTCCAGCCCGATGGCGGAAAGCAATTCGGCCAGCCGCGCCCCGTCGCCCTTGTTCCCGTCCATCAGCTGCGGCAGCAGGATGTTTTCCTCCACCGTCAGTTCGGGCACGAGGTTAAAAAACTGGTACACCAGCCCAATGCGCCGCCGCCGGAACACCGTCAGCTGCGTTTCGCTAAGCGTGTACAGGTCGGTGCCGTCAATGACCGCGCGGCCCGCATCGGGCCGGTCGACCCCGCCCAACAGGTGCAGCAGCGTGGATTTCCCCGAGCCCGAGGAGCCGATCACCGCCACAAACGCGCCCTTCTCTATGTCCAGCGACACCGAATCCAGCGCCACCACCTGCGCGTCGCCCGCGCCGTACACGCGGCGCAAACGCGGCGCAAATCCGTTACCGTCACAAACGCCATACAAACCTCCTGACCACGCCGCAGTGTACAGCGCGTGCCCGGCCGCGTCAAAACATGGGCAGAACGGCGGCATTCATGGTAAAATGAACCCACTATGAGCAACAGAACCAACTGGACGCCGGCGCAACGCCGCGCCATCACCGCCGACAACCGCGACATTCTGGTCAGCGCCGCGGCCGGGTCGGGCAAGACCTCGGTGCTCATCGAGCGCATCATGGACAAATTGCGCAACGGGATGAGCATCGAGCGCATGCTGATCATCACCTTTACGCGCGCGGCGTCCGCCGAGATGCGCGAACGCCTGGAGGCCGCCATTGCCAGGGAGGCGGGCGGCAGCGCCCATCTGCGGCAGCAGTACGCGCTGCTGTCGTCTGCGGATATTTCCACGCTGCACGCCTACTGCGCCAAGGTGGTCAAGCGGCACTTCCAGGCCGCCGGGGTCGACCCCATGTCCCGCGTGGATGACACCGGGCAGACGCGCCGCCTGATGGAAGAGGCGATGAAAACCACCGTGGACGCGCTGTATGAATCCCCCGGCGCGGACGGGCAGGAGCTGATCGACCACTATCCGGACACCGACATCGTAGCCGCGCTGAGCAAGCTGTATACGTTTTTAATGTCCCAGGACGACCCGTGGACGTGGCTGGAGAGCCAGCAAACGCTGCCCACGCTTGATGAATTGCCCGACCACATCTGGTACCGGGTGACGCGGCATGAGGCGCTGCTTTTGCTGTCCGGCGCGCGGCAGCTGGCGGATGAATGCATCCATATCGCCCAGATGCCGGGCGGGCCCCTCCGGTACCTGAACAACGCGCGGGTGGACGGCGACATGGCCGACCTGTTGATCGAGGAACTGACGCTTTCCGGGCGTCTGCCCGCGCAGCTGGACCCCGCGTTCCAGCCGCTGTCGCGCGCCAGAGCCGACGAGAGCGAGGACCCGGCGCTCAACGAGGCGTTCAAGCAGCGGCGCGAGGGCGTCAAGAAACTGATCCGCACCGTGTGCGACATGCTGCCCAAAGATGACGCGCAAGCGCAGGTATGGATCGACCAGATGGCCTTTACCCTGCCCTCCCTGCGCGCGCTGTGCGCGCTGGCGGTGCAGCTGCACGAAGCCTACGGCCACCTGAAGCGCCGCCAGCGCCTGTGGGACTACAACGACCTGGAGCATCTGGCGTTGCAGGCATTGAAGAACCCGCTGGCCGGGCGCGACGTGGCGGAATCGCTGGACGCAGTGTTTGTGGACGAATACCAGGACATTTCCCGCATCCAGGAAGCCATCATCGACCGCCTGCGGGACAAGGCCGACCTGTTCATGGTGGGTGATGTCAAGCAGAGCATCTACCG
Organism: Bacillota bacterium; assembly: GCA_019137115.1. GTDB lineage: Bacteria > Bacillota > Clostridia > Christensenellales > Aristaeellaceae > JAGVSV01. Next base: position 13,237 of record JAGVSV010000245.1, on the reverse strand, counting down.
CTTCCGCCTGGCCGATCCAGGCTTGTTCCTGCGCAAGTACGAGGCGTTTGAAAAGCCCGAGGACGCGCCACAACGGCTGATCGTATTAAGCCAGAACTTCCGCAGCCGCACGAATATTCTAAGGGCTGTCAACCGCGTGTTTGAAGGCGCGATGCGCCGGGACGTGACCGAGATTACCTATGACGAGGACGCCGCGCTGCGCCGGGAGCCGGACACGACGGGCGACCCGCCGGTGGAGCTGCACCTGCTGACAGCGGCTGCTGCGGAGCCGGAGGAACCCGAAACCGACGACGCCCTACCCGGCGAGGACAGCGAAAGCGGCGTTGATCTGGGCGGCAATTTGGTGTGGGAAGCGCGGCTGATGGCCGATCGAATGAAGGAACTGCACGGCACCATGATGACCGACAAGGACGGCCCGCGGCAGGTGGCCTGGCGCGACATGGTGGTGCTGATGCGCAGCGTGGCCGGGCGCGCCGACCAGGTGGCGCGGATCCTGACCGACGCGGGCATCCCCACGTTCAGCGACGCGGGCGCGCAGTATTTCGACCTGCGCGAGGTGGACGATGTCCTCAATATCCTCAAGGTGCTGGACAACCCGATGCAGGATGTCCCGCTGATGGCGGCGCTGAGCACGCCGTGCCTGGGCTTTTCGCATGTCGACCTGGGCTATATCCGCGCGGCCACGCCGTCCGGCGATGTGCCGTTTTACCAGGCGTTTGCCAACCTGGTCGGCAAGGATGACAAGGTCACCCGCGCCGCGCAGCAGCTGAAGGAATGGCGGTTCAAATCGCAGAACATGTCCGTGGAGACCTTTTTGCGGTACTTCCTACGCGCATCGGGCCTGTACGCCCGCGCGGGGGCGCTGCCCGCGGGCGAGCTGCGCCGGGCCAACCTGCGCCTGCTGTGCGAGCGGGCGATGAACCTGGGGCCGTCCATGAGCCTGAGCGGCTTTTTGCAGCGCGTCAGCGACGCGCGCAAGCGCGAGGACGGCGCGTCGGCGGCCACCCTGGGCGAGGATGAGGACGTGGTGCGCATATTGACCATCCACAAATCCAAGGGGCTGGAGTTCCCGATTGTGTTTTTGCCGGGCATGTCGCGGGTGTTCCGGATGGCGTCCCAGGGCGAGCTGTTGCAATGCGGCCCGGCGCTGGGGCTGTCGCTGCGCCTGCGCGACGAGGAAAAGCGCATCACGCATCTGACGTTCTCGGGCCGGGCGATGATGCACGCGGACCTGATCCTGCTGGCCGCGCCGCGCTCATTGCCCGCCAGCATGCGGCAGTGGTCGCTGCCGGCGGGCGATTACGCCGCCGGTTCCGCCCGCTCGATGATGGACTGGGTGGGCAACGCCCTGTGGCCGGCGCTGGAAACAGGCGAGGACGCGATTTGGACCGCGCCCGGCGGCAGCGTGTGGGACATCCGCTGGCGCAGCGCCGACGCGTTCGTGCTGCCGCGCGCTGCCGCGCGGCCGGAGCGCCCGCCGTGGCCGGACAAGCCCACCACCCCGTCCCCCTTCGTGCCGCTGCCCAGGGTGTCCGCCGCGCTGCAAAAAATATCGGTCACCGCGCTGCTGGAAAGCGCGCGCGCGGGCGACATTGAGGAAGAAACGCCGGAGATTAAGCGCCGCCTGCGCCAGTTGCAGCAGCCGCCGATGGCGCTGCCGGTGCTGGGGCAGAAAAAGCGCATGACGGGCGCGGAACGCGGTATCGCCGCGCACAAGGCGCTGTCGGGCCTGTCGCTGGACGCGTTGCGGGGCAAAACCGGCGAGGCGCTGGTGGACGCGGTGCGCGAAGGGCTGGATGTGCTGGCGGGCAAGGATATATTGACGCCGGAGGAGCGTGGCGCGGCCGATGTCCGCGCGATCGCGGGGTTCTTTGAAAGCTCGCTGGGCGTGCGGGTGCTGAGCGCCGACCGCGTGGAGCGCGAGTGGTCGTTCACATTGAAAACCGAGGGCAATTTCCTTCTGCAAGGGGTGATTGACTGCTGCCTTGCGGAGGGCAACGCCTGGGTACTGATGGATTACAAAACCGATCCGGACGACCGGGACGGCATCATGGACAAATACCGAGACCAGATGCGCTGGTACATGCGCGCGATGCGCGAAATCACCGGTCTGCCGGTCAAGGACGCATACCTGTATTCCCTGTCCCGCCACACGGCGTGGCGGGTTGAGGAGGACAGGCCCATCTCGCTGGATGAGTACGCGCGCAGGCGCGAGGAACCCCCGCAAGGCTGATCAGGTTTCGATGCGCGCCGCAAAGCGCGGCGCGAAAACCGCGGCCAGCGCGCGCATGGCTTCGCCCGAGGGCGGGCATACGGTTTCATAGGCGTAGGGAAGGTTCAACGCCCGGTATTTGCCGCTGCCCAGCCGGTGAAACGGCAGGAGATCGACGGCACGCACGCCGCAGGATGCCAGCAGGTCGGCCATCTGTTGGCAGGCGTCCGCGCGGTCGTTGAAGCCGGGGATGATCGGCACGCGGGCGCGCACGTGCGCGCCGGACGCAACCAGCCGGTTGATGTTGGACAAAACAAGGTCAAGATCGCCGCCGATCACCTCCCGGTACGCCGCCGCGTCCGGCATGGGCTCCCCGCCGCTGACCGTGACGCCGCCATCAGGCGCATAAAAGGCCAGGTCAGCCAGCACCGCGTCCACAACATCCTCCGCCGTCATCTGTCGGCCGGATGATACGCACATGCCGGTCTGCGCGTAGCACAGCGTCTGCGGCGCTTCGGCCAGCGTTTCCGGGTTGTGGCACCAGGGGCAGCGCAGGTTGCAGCCCTTCAAAAACACCGTGGTGCGGATGCCCGGCCCGTCGCCCACGGAAAAATACTGGATGTGCGATACGTTGAGCGTCATTACCCCTGCTGTGTGCGCTGCAGGATGTCTTCCTGCACCGCCTTGTCCAGCGTGACAAAGAACGCCGAAAAACCGGACACGCGCACCACCAGGTCGCGGTGCATGTCCGGGCGCGCCATCGCGTCGCGCAAGGTCTCCGGCAGCGTCGCGTTGATCTGCAGCTCCTGCCCGCCCTTGTCAAAGTACACACGGATCAGGCGCAGCAGCTTCGCACGCTTCTCATCCTCAAACATGGACGGCGAAAACTTCTGGTTGATCACCGTGCCGCACGCCACGCGCGTGTAGTCGGGCCTGGTGACGCTGTGGATCACCGCCGTGGGGCCGTTCACGTCCCGCCCGTAGGAGGGCGACGCCGCGTCCGACAGCGGCTGCCCGGCCTTCCGGCCGTCGGGCGTTGCGCCAATCCGCTGCCCAGCATAGATGTTGCTGGTGTTGGCGGCCATCGCCACATAGATACCGCCGCCGTCGGGCGTTTTGTGCTGGTCAAAGGCGTCGGACAGGAAATCCACAAACCACACCGCGTACTTGTCCACAAACGGGTCGTTGTTTCCATATTTGGGCGCGTGCAACAACATCTGGCGCACATCCTCCTTGCCCTCGAAATTGAGCAGCAGCGCCTCTTTCAGCTCGCACAGAGTGAGCGCTTTGTCCGCAAACACCACGCGCTCCACCGCGGCCAGCGCGTCGGCGACCGTGCCTACGCCCATCAGCGCCGCGCCGTGCACGGACGGATACACGCTGCCGCCGTCGTTGATGTCCAGCCCCCGCGCGATACAATCGCCGCAAAACAGGCTCAGGAACGGCGAGGGGCGCAGGTCTCCTTCGGGCAGCGTGTTTTTCTGATGGAAATCCCGCATGTATTCCGCAACGCCGTGGAGTAGTTGTTGCTCGAAACAGTCCATGAACGCGGCCATGGTGGGGATGTCTTGAACCGGGCCGGTATCCAGCCCCCTGGTGCTGCCGTCAAAGCTTGCGCCGTTGTTGAACAGGTACTCAAAATACCTCGGCGTGTCAAAGCGGCCGTCGCTCCACGGCGGCTGTTTTCCGGTGATGAAGTTCTCGATGCACCCCACCATCGAATAATCGTAGATATCCTCCTCGGCATATCCATACCGGCGCAGCGCGGCGATATTGACCGTGTCGTTCATCAGCGCAGGGTACCCCAGGCCGGTGCCGATGACCGTAAGGCACGCGTTCAGGAAATTGTCCGGCGTGCTGGGCGCGATGCGCGCGGACAGGTTGGGCCCCGGCACACGGCAGGCGGACACGGCGTCAAGGATCAGATCGCTGAGCGCGTTGACCTCGCTTTCGCCGTGCCTGTTCATGCCGCCGATGGCGATGTTGACCACATCGTCGCCGCCCAGCAGCGCGCGGCGCTCATAGATCTTGATGAACACATTTTCCAGCAGTTGTTGGGCGAACGCCGGGGTCAGCGTGCCGCTGCGGATGTCATTTTCATAAAGCGGGTACAGGTATTGGTCCATGCGCCCCAGCGCCATCGCATACCGTCCTTCATATACAAAGCAGGTGTGGATCATCCATACCAGTTGCAGCGCCTGAGCGAAGGTGCGCGGCGGGTGATCCGCCAGCGCGCGGCAGTTGTCCGCGATGAAGGCCAGGCGCGCGTCGGTGCCGGCCGGGTTCTGCGCAACGCAGGCATCCGCGTGCGCGGTCAGACGGTCGCGCAGGCCCGCCAGCGTGACCTGCATCGCGCGCAGCGTGGCGACCTTTTCGGGCTTGTCCGCGTGCGCGGCCAGCGCATGGTCGATCCCCCGCGACAGCCCCGGCACCCCCAGCGACAGCGCGGTGCGGTAGTCCGGCGAAAAGTGATCCGCGTTGGTCAGAAACCCGCGCTCCGGGTACGCGGCAACCACATCGCTGGCGTTTTTTGTTTGGTCTTTCCCTGCCGCTGTCCATAGCGGCCGGATGCTGCCCGCGATCCAGTCGTTTTCGTACAGATGCGGCGCGGGCGTGGCAAACAGCGCCCGGATGCCGTCCGCCCGGCGCCCGACATCCGTGGCCGCGGTGGTGTTCCTCAGCCCGTCCGCGCGGTACACCTGCGGCGCAAATCGCCCGGCAATGGGCGCTTCGATCTCCGCCCGCAGCCGTTGGGTGACGGTCATTTGATTTCCTCCGTGTTCACGGCGCTGCGGGCGTCACAAACAATTTGTGCGCGCCCAGCGCGGCCACCAGTTCCGTGGGGTATTCCTCCGTCAGGTACGCCAGCGTTTCGGTCAGCTGCTCCTCGTTGGAGAAGCTCGTCAAAGGGATGGCGGCGAAAGGCTGCGCGGCGAAATACAGCAGCGTCAGCATCAGCACGGGCACCCCGCTTTCATTGGAGATGCGCGCAAGCTCGCGTTCGATGACTTTGTTCGCGGGGTTGCCGTATACCCGCTGTTGCCGTTCGCTCACATCGCGCCCGGCGGCCTTTTTGGCGAAATACCCGCCCGCTGTGGATGTGTACGCCATGGCGGCCATGCCCGCGTCCCGGTGGTAGTCCCACATTGCGCGGTCAAAGGGCACCAGCGTCTTGTCCCCCACGGCGTCAAAGGTCACGTCCGCCAGGCTCCACATGGTCTGGTTGACTACAAAGCCTGTTAATCCCGCTTCCCTGGCATGCGCGGCCATCTCCTCCATGCGTTTCAGCGTCCAGTTGGAGCAGCCGTAGTACCGGATGCGGCCTTTTTGCACCTCATTTTCCAGGCATCCGGCGATGTCCGCAATGGGGACATTGGGGTCATCCCGGTGCAAAAAGTACAGGTCGATGGTGTCCATTTTGAGGTTGGCAAGGCTCTCCGTGATGTCCTGCGTGATGTCCTTTGGCGTGCAGCGCGGGATGTGCATCGTGTCCAGGCGCGGGTGTGCGCCCTTGGTGGACAGCACGATGCGGCTGCGGTTGCCGCGCTTTTTGATGTAGTCGCCAATGACGATCTCGCTGCGGCCGCGCGGGCCGGGCACCCAGTCGTTGTACACATGCGCGGTGTCGATCAGGTTGCCGCCCGCGTCCAGGAACTTGTCCATCTGCCGGGCGGCATCCGTTATGGAGATGCCCGCGCCGTAGTTGCCCGTGCCCAGCCCCAGGGGCGATACCGTCAGGTCGGTGTGTGGGATTTGTATGCGTTTCATATGCGTCCTCGTCTGTGTCGGGCGGGAAGCTGTCTGCATCCCCATCAGTATAGGATGCCGCCGTTTGGCCCGTCAACCGGGCCTTTTTTTGTGCGCAAAAAACTTGTCAGTTGATGTCAGCATATGTCAGTGCATGTCACCGGCCGCGTGTGATAGCGTGCGCCCGAAAGGAGGTGAACAACATGATAACAAGGGATCGCGCATGGGCGAAACATACGCCCTCCGCCCGGATGATCGAGGGGGTGCTGCGCGAGTTTGCGCTGGGACAGCCGCGTTTGGAGCGGCTGAACCGCTACGCGCAGGGACGGCACGATGTGCTCTTGCGCGTCAAGCCCGAGGGGCTGCCCAACTTCCGCATGCCGCACGCCTTCGGGCGCTACATCGCGCAGATGACGGCGGGCTTTCTGGTCAGCCAGCCGGTGACCTACCACAGCGGAAAGCAAGAGAGCCTTACTGACTTCACGCGGCTGCTCAACGCCATGGACGCGGACGCCGCCGATGTGGAGTTGGCTATGGACCAGGCAGTGTTCGGCCGCGCGGTGTCGCTGTGCTTTGTTTCCGAGGATGGCCCGCGCGTGGCGGCGCTGGACCCGCGCAGCGCGCTGGTGGTGTACGACGACACGGTGGCGCACGCGCCGCTGTTCGGCGTGACCATCACGCCGCGCAACGACGAGCTGGGGCAGGTAAGGGGCAGCGATGTAACCGCCTATACCGCCCGGCACATCCTGACGTATGCCGGCACGCCCGGCGGCGTAAGCGCGCTGACGCAGGTTGCGGAGCACGGCTTTGCCCGCGTGCCGATGGTGGAGTACTTAAACGACGAACACGCGCGCGGCGACTTTGAGGATGTGATGCCGCTGATGGACGCCTATGACGCGCTGGAAAGCGACCGCATGAACGACCGCGCGCAGTTTGCCGACGCGCTGCTGGTGCTAACCGGCGTGATGGGCGTCGGTACGCCGGAAAACCCCACGGACTTCCGCTCCGGCATGCAGCGCCTGCGCCAAGACAAGACGCTGTCGCTGCCCGACAGCGACGCCCGCGCCGACTGGCTGGTCAAAACGCCGCTGGAAAACGACATCGACGTGCTGCGCAACGCGATTGCCGCAGACATCCACAAGTTCAGCATGACGCCGGACTTTGGCGACGAGCGCTTTGCCGGAAACGTCAGCGGCGTGGCCATCCAGTACAAGCTGTTCTGCCTGGAGCAGAAGATGCGCATCAAGGAGCGCTGGTTTGTGCGCGGCCTGCGCGAGCGCGTGCGCGTGCTGGCCACCTGGATGGCCCAGCACGGCATGCATGCCCCGGATGTGCGCGACCTGCGCATTGAACTGACGCGCGCTCTGCCCGACCAATCCAACCAAAACCCACAATGAAAGGAGACCCCATGGAAAACAGCAACGCCCAGGAAGGAACCGTCACCCCCGAGGAGCTGGCCCGGCGCGAGCAGGCTGTGGCGCTGCGCGAACGGCGCATGAAGGCCGCTGAACTGCTCAAGGAACATCACCTGCCCCTACAGGTGGGCGACGCGCTTATGTATGACAGCGACGAAGCACTGGCGCAGTCGATCGAGCTGGCAAAAACCGTAATGGCGCACGCGAAAAGCGCGCCCGAAACGCCCAAGGCCCCTGCCCCGGCTGTCGACCGGCGGCAAATGACCTATACCGAGCGCGCGGCAATGTACCGCAACCAAACCGGAAATTAAGGAGGAAAGAATATGTCCGTAACCATGAAGGAAAACATGATCATCCCCGAGGTTGTCGCCGAAATGGTGGAACAATCCATAGGCCACAAGGTCACCCTGTTGCCGGTGGCCACCCAGGACAACTCGCTGTCCGGCAAGCCCGGCGACACACTCAAGTTCCCAGCCTTCCGCTTTATCGGCAAGGCCACCCGCGTGGACGAAAACGGCCAGGTGCAGCCGGGGCTATTAAGCGCCGATACCGTCAGCGCCACCGTGCACAAGTACGCCAAGGCGGTGACCATCACCGACGAAGCCCGGCTGTCCGGCTTTGGCGACCCGGTGGGCGAGGCCGCCCAGCAGTTGGCGCAGGCGATCGACCACGCGGTGGATGACGAACTGTTTGAAGTGTTGGAAGCCGCGGGCATGGCGCGCAAGCTGGTCATTGACAAACTGACCAGCGACGCGGTGGCCGACGCGCTGACGCTGTTTGGCGAGGAGCAGGACGGCCCCAAGCTGTTGATCACCGACGCGCAGGGCGTGGCCGCGCTGCGCAAGGACCCGGGCTACCTGCGCTGCGGCGACATCGCGCAGGAACTGATCTGCTCCGGCGTGGTGGGCGAAATTTGGGGCTGCCAGATCATGATCTCTCAAAAGATCGCACCCAAGGCCAACACCGGCGAACTGCAGTACTTCATTGTAAAGCCCGGCGCGCTGCGTTTGGTCAGCAAGACCGGCACCATGGTGGAGGTGCAACGCGAGCCTGAGTACATGCGCGACACCATCTACGCCAGCAAGCACTGCACCGCCTACCTGTATGACGCACGCAAGGTGGTGAGCCTGACGCGCTTTACCAGCTTGCAGACGCTGACGGACAGCGGCATCCGCTGTGTGCCGGGCGGGGCGGGCGGTATGACACGCATCGACATCCCGGACAGCATGCTGCCGCCCACCGGCTACAAGTGGTTGTACGCGCTGGACGACAGCGCGCAGGACGCGGGTGCGTTTGGCACCGTGTTCACCGGCATCGACTGGCCGGGCAGCGAGGTGGACATTGACCCGGATACCGCGCTGTACGCGCACGTGCTGCTGGTGGCGACCAAGGACGCAAAGCCTGTCAAGACGCTGACCGTGCCGGTCATCCCCGCCTAACCATGGACGAGCTGATGGACAGGCTGCGCACGCTGATGCCCCATGAAGCGCCGGACGACGCGCTGCTGCAAGAGTTGCTGACCCTGGCGCGCCATCAGGTGCTGGCATTCACCGGGCGCAGAGAACTCCCCGATGAACTGACAGGCGCGCTGCTGCGCCTGGCGGTGATCGCCTACAACCGTTTGGGCGCGGAGGGGGAGCGCGTCCGGCGCGAAGGCAGCCTGTCCATCACGCTGGACGGGCTGCCGGAGGATGTGTTGCGGCTGCTGCGCGCGTGGCGCGTGGCGAAGGTGTCGCCATGAGGCGCATGCATCGTCACGCGGTGCAGATCACCGCCATTCCCTGTTTGGACATCGTGGGCGAAACCGGGGGCGTAGCGCGCGCCGAGATACCGGCGCTGCAATTTGCCTTTCGCGCCTCGGTCGCGCCGGACAAGCAAAGCGAACAGCGCGCCAGGGGCACCCTGCGCCCCAGGGAACGCCGCCTGCTGCTGGCCGATCCCGCCGTGCGCATCCACCAGGGCGACCACCTGTACTTTCCGGGCGATGCGCGCTGCTGGCGCGTGATGCAGGCCCGCAGTTTCCCCGGCCATACCAGCATTGAAGCGGAGGTGGAAGGATGACGCCGTTGTTGGTTGCCATTTACAACGCGCTTGCGACGCTGCCCTGCGCAGTGACGCGTTCCTGGCCGCAAACGCTGGTGCCGCTGCCCGCCATCGCGTTTGGCGTGGCATCCGCCAAGACGGTCAGGGAGGGCGTCACCCAATGCACCGTGCGCCTGGAGGCTCCGCCAAGACGGTCAGGGAGGGCGTCACCCAATGCACCGTGCGCCTGGAGGCGCGGGCGGGCACCCCGGAGGCGGCCGACACGCTGGCTGCCTCTGCCCTGGGGCGCATGACGGCGCTGGGGTTTGCCCTGCTGGAATGGAAGGACACCGAGGTGCCCGACGGCAGCTGCTTCATGGTCACGCTTCATGTCAGCGGCGCGTTTGGCGCGGACGGCACGCCCGCCCCGGTACCAGAAGTGTGGGTATCCGCGGCCGGCGCGCCGGTGCCGCTGGGCGGCATCCTGACCGTAGAGCCGCTGACAAGGGAGCGCGGGATGAACGACGTCACCCAGCCTTCCGATCCCGTGCGGCACTACACGCCGCAGTCGCTGAACCCCGGCCGGCTCACCTTCACCGTGTGCCGCGACGCCCTGGACGCCGGGCAAGCCCTGCTTGCGTCCGCGATGGATATGGGCACGGCGCTGACGGTCACCTTCCAGGACCCACCCAACGACACCATCACCGCGCAGGGCTTTGTGGCGCGCATCAGCGCTGCGGGCTCCGCATCGACCATCGTCATCCAGTTCACCGGATAAATGAAAGGAGCACCATTGAACAAAGAGGAGATCATCCGCCAGTGGGCGGAGAAAAACATGGGCGCCGCGTATGTGTACGGCGGCACCGGGCGACGCTGCACCCCGGAATATCGAACGGAATGCATGGCGCAGTACCCCACCCACAAGGCCGCCATCGAGGCGTCCTGCCCAGTGCTGTCCCGCACGCAGGACAACTGCCGGAGCTGCCGGTATGAGGGCAAAGCGTGCTTTGACTGCGCGCAGTTCACGCGCCGCGCGCTGGAAGCGGCGGGCATGTCCATCCCCAGCGGGGCCAGCAGCCAGTGGCGCAGCGACAGCTGGCACAGGAAGGGCGGTATCGCCGACATGCCGCGCGACCGCGTGTGTGTGCTGTTCCGCGCAAGCGGCGACAACGCTTTCCCGATGGCCCACACCGGCATCTACCTGGGCAACGGTCAATCCATCGACGCGCGCAGCCACGCACAGGGCGTGCGGTTGGGTCCGGTCACGGCCTATCCCTGGACGCACTATGCCATCCCGCACGGACTTGCCGACGGCGCTATCCCCCTGATCGCCCAGGGCGAGCGCAGCGGGCGGGTCAAAACCCTGCAAGCGTTGCTGATCGCCTGCGGCTATGCCCTGCCGCGTTACGGCGCGGACGGCGCCTTCGGTGCGGAAACCTTGAAGGCGCTGAACACCTTCCAGCGCGAAAACGGCTTGCCAGAGGTGCCCCACGCGGACGACACCACCATGGCGCTGCTCCAGGACATGGCCGCAAAAACCGCGCCGGAAACAACCGACGCGCTGCTGCGCCGCGTACAGGCGCTGGAAAGCCGCCTGGCGGCCTGCAAAAGCTGCCCGCAAAAGGTAGGGGCAGGCGCATGAAGGAAGTGCTCAAAGCCCTGCCGGGCACCGCGCTGGCGGCCGTGCTGTACCTGGTGGGCGGCTGGGACACCGCCATCGGCATGATGTTCCTGCTGATGGGGCTGGACCTGACAACCGGCGTCATGACCGCGTTTCAGCAAAAAAGCGCGCACACCCAGGGCGGCGGCTTCCTGTCGCGCACCTTCTTCCTGGGCCTGACGCGCAAGCTGACCACGATCCTGATGATCATGCTGGCCGCCGCGCTGGACCGCGCGCTGGGCACCCAGGGCATCTGCCGCCTGGCCGCGATCGGCTTCTACACCGCCAACGAGGGCCTGAGCATCGTGGAAAACGCCGCGCTGCTGGGCGTGCCGTTCCCCAAAGGGTTGTTGGACGCGCTGGAGCGGATGCGGGAGCGCAACGACGCGCAGCCGCCGGCGGAAGGGGAGTTGCACTGAACGATTACTGATCAAAGCAAACGAACCGACCGAAAACGGGACGCCGCAAAAGGGGTCCCGTTTTCAGTTTTGCTTCCGCACCCCTGATCGGGGCTTTTGACACAGCGCCGGATGGTGTGGATAATGGAAGGGAAGGGTATACGAAACCGATTTGGAGAAAACAAGGAGCGTACCGCCATGGATGAACACGCGCGGCTTTTGGCGTTTGAGGAGATGCTTGGGGGAGTTATCCGGGAGCGGGAGGATGCCATCGCTCGCATGGCCGCCCTCAAGGCGCAGGGCAAGGAAAAAACCGTCACCTACCGGCAGCTGCTGGCGACCAAGCTGGAGCTGGGCAATTTGCTCACGCGCTATCGGCGGTATGGGTTGGTTGAGCGGGAAACGCCGCCGGACGCCTGACGGGCGCTTGCTTCCCCGGGTGTGCCCCTCTATAATGAGGCCATCAACAACCCAAGATTGGCTGGGAGGACCAGAAAATGGACGTACAGAAGCTATACAAGGCATGGCTCAACGACTTTGCCGATGATCCGCAGACCGTGCGGGAGCTGACGGCCATCCAGGATGACCCGGCGGAGATTGAAGACCGGTTTTATACCGATTTGTCCTTTGGCACGGCGGGTATGCGCGGCGTGCTGGGCGCGGGCGCCAACCGGATGAACGTGTACACCGTGCGCCGGGCGGCGGCGGGCATGGCGGACTATCTGATGGCGGCGAACCCCGAAAACGCCGCGCGCGGCGTGGTGATCGCCTATGACTCCCGGCGCATGAGCCCGGAATTTGCCCAGGAAACCGCGCTGATGATGGCGGCGCGCGGGGTGAAGGCAAAGCTGTTTGACGCGCTGCGGCCGGTGCCGGTGCTGTCCTACGCCGTGCGGCATTTGAACGCCGCGGCCGGGGTGGCCATCACGGCCAGCCATAACCCGCCGGAGTACAACGGCTTCAAGGCCTACGGCGCGGACGGCGCGCAGCTGTCGCCGGAGGATGCCGACGGCGTCACCAGATGCATCAAAGCGCTGTCCTATGCCCGGTGCCACCCGATGGCAAAGGACGAAGCCCTGCAAAAAGGCCTGCTGACCATCATCGGCGACAGGGAAGTGGACGACGACTACATCCAGATGATTTTGTCGCTGTCGGTCAACCCCAAGGCGCTCCGGGCGCAGGGGCCGAACCTGAAGATCGTGTACACGCCGCTGCACGGCTCCGGCCTGGTGCCGGTGCGCAGGGCATTGAGGGAAGCCGGCATCGGCCATGTAACCATTGTCAGGGAACAGGAGCAGCCTGACCCTGACTTCCCCACGGTCAAAGCCCCCAACCCCGAAAACCCGGACGCGTTTGCGCTGGCCATCCCGCTGGCTGAGGAGGTGGGTGCCAGCGTGATCTTCGGCACCGACCCGGACTGTGACCGGCTGGGCGTGTGCGTGAAGGACGGGAACGGCCAGTTCCAGACGCTGACGGGCAACCAGATCGGCGTACTGCTGCTGCACCACATCCTGTCCTCGCGCAAGGCCAGCGGCACGCTGCCCACCAACGGCGCGTGTGTCAAAAGCATTGTGACCACCGAGCTTGCGCGCACGGTATGCGCGGATTATGGCGTGACGATGTTCGACGTGCTGACGGGCTTTAAGTTCATCGGCGAAAAGATTCAGCAGTTTGAGGAAACCGGCAGCCATACCTTCCTGTTCGGCTTTGAGGAAAGCTTTGGCTACCTGTCCTCCACGCAGGTGCGCGACAAGGACGGCGTGAACGCGTCGCTGTTGATCGC
>JAGVSV010000170.1 GCA_019137115.1 Bacillota bacterium | reverse complement strand
CAAAGAGCTCTTTGTTATAAAAGATTGCGAACGACTCAAGATTGTTCATCACACCAACGATCGAATCGCCTGAACGAACAATGGCACCATCAATATAGTCATCTTCGTTGATGGACGGATCACCTTCAAAAAGGCTCTTAATGTCGTAAATATGTCCATCCTCAAACCACTTATATGCTGTTGGTGGTCCCAAATAACCTACATCTGGTGCATCGTTTCCCGCGATCATCGTAGTGAGCTTGGTCTCATATTCCGATGGAATAATCATCGGCTCTACGTCAATGCCAGTTTTCTCGGTAAAGGATCTTATCGCATCCTCAATAACTGCTTTCTCGTAAGTAGAACCCCAATAAGTGAATGTTAACTTAACATCACCTGTATTGGCTGTGATTGTTGTAGGTGTTATTGCAACAATTAGCACAGCAAGCACAACATACAAGAACCATGTCCGCTTTCTCATCATGAACCTCCTATTTTTTCGCATTCTTGGAATGCATTTCTCGTACATATTGTATCAAATTCTTAGAGTCAGTGTCAAATGGTAATTTTGACACTTCCTCCCCCCGCCATTATGATGAAGACGTAAACAGGCAGCGCGCATGGATTTACAACTCCGTGACAACTATTTCCCACCGGGATGGTATCATGGCGGCAGGAGGGGTGTATGGCGCGGATATTGATCGCAGAGGATGACCTGACCATCGCTGAGCTCGTGGCCATGACGCTGGGCGTATCGGGGCACACGGCGGAAATGTGCCACGACGGCGCTGAAGCGCTCAGGCTGATCACCGCCAGGGCGTATGACCTGGCCATCGTCGACGTGATGATGCCGGGGCTGGACGGCTTTACCCTGTTAGAGCGTTTGAAGGCGCAGGGGGCTGCCGTGCCGCCGGTGCTGTATTTAACCGCGCGCATCGACGTCAACGACCGCGTGCGCGGCCTGCGCCTGGGCGCGGAGGACTATATGCTGAAGCCCTTTCACCCCGTGGAGCTGCAAGCCCGGGTGGACGGCATCCTCACGCGGCATGGCGCGCTGGGTACAGCGCTGTCGGCATACCTGCTGCACCTGTTCATGCGGCATAAAAACATGGCGCTGTCGCGGGAGCAGCTGCTGGAAGCCGCCTGGGGCTACGACTATTTAGGCGGCACGCGCACGGTGGATGTGCACGTGCAACGCCTGCGCAGCAAGTTGGGCTGGGAGGACATCATCAAAACCGTATACAAATTGGGCTACCGCCTGGACGTGCCGCAATGAGGCTGTCGGCGCGGCTGGTCATCACGGCGCTGGTGCTCAGCCTGCTGGCGGCATCGCTGACGGCAGGCGTGCTGCTGGCGCGCACCTTCCGGGAGGATTTGGCCAGCGAAACCGGCCGCGGCCTGGACGCCTACCACATGTACACGGCGGCGCTGAAAGCCAGCATCGAAGCCTTCGGCGGCCTGGACAGCGAGGAAGCCTTCCAGCGCGCCGTGCGCATCACCACGCGCTACATGACCAACGCCCCCATGGTGGCGGTGACCGACGGCGCGGGGCGCCTGATGCACGACAATTTTTCGGAATACAACGCGCCGCTGCTGGGCCTGATGCCCCAGGCCGCCAGCACCTACGCGCTGGTGGAGCTGGACAGCCGCCAATACCAGCTGATCCGGGGCGGCTTCGGCACGCTCGGGCGGGATTTTTCCGTCTATTTCGGCTGGGACATCAGCCGCGTATACGCTTCCGCCCGGGAGCAGGCCGTCCGCGCCGCAGCGCTGCTGCTTTTCATGGCGGCATTGCTGGCGGCGCTGCTGGCCGCCGCAGTGCGGGTGAACCTGCGCCCGCTGCGCCGCTTAGAGGGCGCGGCCAGGCGGCTGTCCCAAGGCGATTATGCCGCCCGCGCGCAGGTGGTCCGCCCGGGCGACGAGGTGGGTAGCGTGGCGCTGGCTTTCAACCACATGGCTGGCGCCGTGGAGGACCATGTGGCCCGGCTGGTCCGCCAAGATGCGCGGCAGAAGCAGTTCATCGCCGACATGGCCCACGAGCTGAAAACGCCCATGACCGGCATCATCGGCTACGCCGACCTGCTGCGCCGGTCCAATGTGGACAAACACCAGCGCCAAACGGCGCTGAGCGCCATCGTGGCGCAGGGCGAGCGGCTGGAACGCATGGCGTTCAAGCTGCTGGCCATCGCCGGGCTGGACGGCGGCAGGGCGCCCGACATGCAGCCCGCCAGCGTGCAGGCCATGTTTAACCAGGCGAGGGACGCCGCCCGGCATTTGAGCGACGCCGCCGGCGTCGCCATACGGGCCGACATCGGCATCGATACCCTGCTCTGCGACAGCGATCTCATCACCTCGCTGATCGAAAACCTGCTGACCAACGCCGTCAAAGCTTCGCCCCCCGGCAGCGAGGTGGTGTTTGAGGCGCGGGACAACCTGCTACGCGTGACGGACCACGGCGCCGGCATCCCTAAGGAGCACCTGCCTCACATCACCGAAGCCTTCTATATGGCCGACGCCTCCCGCGCCCGCGCGCAGCAGGGGGCGGGCCTGGGGCTGGCGCTGTGCCGGCGCA
>JAGVSV010000048.1 GCA_019137115.1 Bacillota bacterium | reverse complement strand
CGGAAGATGCTCAGCGTCTTCCGCTTAACCTGATCCAGCGGCAGCTCGTTTAAGTAGCTGGCCTGCGACAGGTTCTCCCGCATGACAATGGACACAAACGTATGGTTGTGTTGCAGGAAATCAAAGTACGCCGTGATAATGGCAACGATCAGCGCCACGCCCTGCGGATCGCTTTTGAGCAGTTCAACCTCCACCTGCTCCATGCGCTGGTACACCGTAAACAGCACCTGTTTGTACAGGTTTTCCTTGTTGTCAAAGTAGGCGTACAGCATGCGCTTGTTGATGCCAGCCAGGGCTGCGATGTCGTTCATGCTGGCGCCGTAGAACCCTTTTTCGGCAAAGCAGGTTTCCGCCGCGGCCAGGATGTCCGCACGCGACTGGGCGGCGTCGCGGACGCGCACCAGGGTGTTGCGGCGTTTTCCGTCTGGGCTTTTGTCAGCTGGCATCGTTGGAAAGGAAGGCGCGGACAAAGGCGTCGTCATTCAGCTCCGGGTACATGCGGTACACGCGGTCAATCTCCTCCGCCTGTCCGGGCGAGAGGGTTTCCTCCGGGTTCAGGCACCAGATGCCGTCCATCAGCCCCTGACGCCGCAGTACCTCATGCACGCCGGCAATGCAGCCTGCAAAGTTGTTCGCGGCGTCAAAGAACGCGGCGTTGGCATCCGTCACGGCATTGCCCAAGGCCAGCAGGTCGGCGGGGACAGGCTGCCCCGCATCCAGTTGCTTCGCCTGACGGAACAGGCGTACAGCGGTATTCGTCCACACCGCCCAGTGCCCCAGCAGACCGCCGACAAACCGGGCTTCGCGTTTGGCCCCATCTGCCGTCACATATTGATGGGGCGTAACCAGATCATAAAGGATACTGTCGTCATTGCCCGTATACAGCGCCACGCGGTTGCCGGTGTCCGCCACCGCGCGCGTCACGTCCAGCGTAAAATACCGGTTGAACGCCGCGCACTTGATGGCCACCACGCCGGGGATGTCGCACAGCGCGCGCCAGTAGGCATACGGCAGGTGCCGTCCCCCCACGGCCGGTTGCAGATAGAACCCGATCACCGGCAGCACGGTCGCTACCTGGCGCGTGCGCTCCAGCAGATAAGCGTCGTCATAATCTTTCAGTCCGCCAGGGCTCAGCAGCACCGCGTCATAGCCCAGCGCGCGCGCCAGTTCAGCTTCGCTGACCGCCTGCGCGATGTCGCCGCAGGCGCCCGCCACGCGGATCACCGGCCGGCCGTGCTGCTGCGCGGCGCGGGTGAGCTCATCGGACGCAACCGAGAGCACGCGCGCCAGCAGGTCATGCGCAGGATCGCGGATCTCAAACTGGGTGGTATGCACCGCCACCGCGACACCGTCAGCCCCGGCGGCGATATAGTACCGCAGCAAGCGCCGCTGGCCCTGTTCGTCAAAGGCGCGCTGCGCGTCCAGCACCAGCGGCATCGCCGGGAGAAAAGCGCCCGCCTTGAGTAATGCCATGGCATCCATGCCCATCAGTACCGCCCCTCCCGTTCCTCAAAATGCGTGGGTTTGTTCAGCGTGCGCCCGCCGGACAGCAGCCATTCGGCCTGCCAGCGGATCAGCATGTCCAGCGACACGTCGGGGTAGCCGAACAGGCGCATGCAGTGCCCGGCATTGTTGAGCAGCGCGCGATCCTCGGGTTGCCCTTCAAAGACCGGAGCGCGCCCCAGGAGGTCGCCTAGGGCAAGGGCGGTCTGCTTGACCGAGGCGGTTTCCGGCCCGGTGACGTTGAGCTTTGTCACGCCGGGTTTTGCCAGCAACAGCGAGCGCAGGGTGACCTCGTTGACGTACCGCTGCCACACGCAGTTGAACGCCGGTGTGCGCAGGGAGATGGGCTGCCCTTTGAGCACGTTTTCGGCGATGTCGTGCAGCACCCCGTAGCGCAGGTCGATCGCGTAGTTGAGCCGAAACAGCACCACCTGGGCGCCCAGATGCTCCGCCGCGTGTTCAAACACGCGCTCGCGCCCCAGCGTGGTCATCGCATATTCGCCGACGGGCTCCGGCGGCGTGTCCTCGGTGCAGCCGCCGGAATGCAGCGGCACCATCGGGTAGATGTTGCCGGAGGAGTACACCACATATTTTCTGGCACCCAGTTGGCGCGCCACCAGCGTGGGCACGGACACGTTCATCGCCCAGGTTTCGTGCGCGCTGTCGGCGGTGCCGAACTTGCGACCGGCCAGGAACAGCACATTGGGGGCATCCGGCAGGCGTTTGAGATCGTCCGCATTGCCCAGATCAGCGGCCATCGTGCGCACGCCCGCCGCTTGCAGGCTGTCCTCCATGCCGGGTTCCGAGAAACGCGAAACTGCCCACACCTGCCGTTTTATGCCCGCCTGTTCAAACGCGCGCACAGCCATCCGCGCCAGCATGGGCCCGATTTTTCCGCCCGCGCCCAGGATCAGGATGTCGCCATCCACACGTTTGATATCGCTGACCAGCGCGTCGCTGGGGGCGCCGAGCAGGTCATTGAGCCGATCTTCACTCCACATAATGCCCTCGCTTGTTGATGTGCATGGGGAAAGGGGGCTGCGCGATGGGTTCCCGCAGCCCCCGGTTGGTCAGAAGGGAATATTACTCCGTCTTGCCATTCCAGCGGTCATAACCGACCTGCTTGATGCGCAGCACTTCGGACAGCTGCATGCCGTTGACGGTGTCCACAAACTGCTTCCAGGTGTCATCATTCAGTTCCTGGGTGCCGCTGATGAACTGCGCGGTGGCGGTGGTGACATAGGTGTTGATGTCGGTCTCCAGGCCGCTCAGGTCGCTGCTCTCTTCATCCGTGTATTTGAAGTTGCCGTCCAGTAGGCGGGGCTTCATGTAGGGATAGTAGTGCAGGGCGCTTTCCCCTGCCTTCATTTCCTGGGTAGGGTTGTTGATCGGCATCAGGTCCAGCACCACCAGGCCCAAATAGGTGCTGTCGATGACGTACTTGTTCTTGTACTCCTCCTCGGCCATGTTGATGTTCTCCGGCACGATGCGGAAGAAGTTTTTGCCGTCCTCGGAAATGCCCCAGTCGGTGCCGTAGATGCCCAGCCAGGACGAAATGCCGCAGACGTTGTTTTCCATTTCCGGGATGGTGGTGAAGAACATATCCAGATACCGCAGCAGGTATTCCGGGTTCTCACAGTCTGCGCTGATGGTATAGCCGGCATAGCCCAGCCACGGCACGTCAATGACCTTCTGCTCGTCGGTGTACTGGCTGACCAGCGGGGGCAGCACCTTGGTCTCCACCTTGCCGCTCTTGTAGAAATCGGCGCTCAGCTGCGTTCCCACGCCGCCGATGAACAGGCACTGCCCGGCCTTAACCTTGGCGTTGATGGTCGCGCCGTCCATGGTGTACATCTCGGGGTCCACCATGCCGTCAGCATACAGCTTGTGCACGAAATCCAGGTACGCGCGCATCTGGTCGCTGACCAGGTTGTAGGTGACCTGTCCGTCGCCGTTGTCGCCGTAGCCATACTGCCATGCCGCGCCAAAGGCCGGGAACAGGCATTGGTTGAGGTAGCTCACATTGGTCATGATCGGCCAGAAGCCTTCCACGTCCTTGTACTGCTCCTTGGCCTGGGCGCACAGCGCGTAGAACTCATCCACCGTGGTGGGCACCTGGGCGCCCATTTCCTCCATCATGTCGCCACGGTAGTAGATGGGGCCGGCCATGGTGTAGGTCCACAGCTTGCGGGGCAGGGCATAGATACCGCCGTCCAGCATCGTCACCAGCGAGCGCATGTCCGGGTTGTTCTCAAACGCGCGCTTGGCGTTGGGCATGTACTCGTCGATGTAGTCGGCATAGTTCAGGAACATGCCACCCTCCACGCCATACTGCTGCAGCTGCACAGAGGACAGCGGGCTGTAGATCATGTCCGGAATGTCGCCGCCGGCCAGCCGCAGGTTGATCTGGGTGTCCCAGTCGGTCTCGGAGATGTAGGACCATTCAAACTTCACGTTGGTCAGTTCGCTGAAGTACTTGACGGCGGAGTACTCGTTGAAGTCATCCGCATACTGGGTGTTGGTGACGGCCAGCACCGTGTAGGTGACCGGCTCCTTGGCAATGGGATAGCCGGTGGCGTTGAAGTTGTCTTCCGCCAGCGCGGCAACGCCGGTTGAGAGAAGCAGCAGCGCCAGCATCAGGGACAGCATCCGTTTCATAGGGGTTCCTCCTTTTTATATGTCAACAGCATCTGCTGTTGGGTTTAGCCTTTGATCGACCCGATCATCACGCCCTGGTTGAAATACTTCTGAAGGAAAGGGTAGACGATCAGCACGGGCAGGGACGACACGATGATGACCGAGAAACGCACCAGCGATGCCAGGCGCACCTGCGCGTCCAGCAGCAGCTCATCCACAAAGCCGCCCGCCTGCATCATGGTGGCTTTCATCTGCTGCTCGATCAGGATCTCGCGCAGCACCAGCTGCAGCGGGATCTTGCTGCGGTCGGTCACGTAGATCAGCGCGGAAAAATAGCTGTTCCAGTGGCTGACGCCGTAGTACAGCGCCATCACCCCGATCAGCGCCTTGGACAGCGGCAGCACAATGCTGACAAACGCGCGCACCGGGGAACAGCCGTCGATGAACGCGGCTTCCTCAATGTCCTGGGGCACCCCATTCTGAAAGAATGTGCGCGAGATGATCAGGTTGTAGGTGGATATGCCGCTACTGACGATCAGCACCAGCCAGGAGTTGATCAGTCCCAGGTTTTTCATCAGCAAATATGAGGGGATCATGCCGCCGCTGAAATACATGGTGAACGCGATAAAGAACATGATCACATTGCGCCCCGCCAGGTCCTTTTTGGACAGCGAGAACGCTGCCGTCAGCGTCAGCGCGAGGTTGAGCAGGGTACCCACCACCGTATAGAAGATGGTGTTGCGGTAGCCCAGCAGGATTTCGGCGTCCTGAAACACCCGGTAATAGCCTTCCAGCGTGAAGCCCACCGGGTACAGCCAGATTTTGCCCTGGTTGACCATGTCCGGGTCGGACACGGACGCTGATACGATGTAGATCAGTGGATACAGCACCACGAGCATCAGCAGGGTCATCAGCACCAGCACAACCGCATCAAAGATGCGGTCGGTGCGGCTTTGTTTGATCTTTATCGCCATGCCGTCACCCCCCTAAAACAGGCTGGTTTCGCCCAGCCGGCGGGAGATGAAGTTGACAGAAACCAACAGCACGAAGTTGATCACGTTGTTAAACAGGCTCACCGCCGCAGAAAAGCTGAAGTCGCCCCGGATCAGGCCGCGTTCGTACACATAGGTGGAGATGATGTTGGCGGTGGTCCGGTTTAGGTCGTTCTGCATCAGCAGCACTTTTTCGTGCCCCACGCTCATCAGCGAGCCGACGCTCAGGATCAGCAAAATGGTAAACGTGGGCTTCAATGTGGGGATGTTCAGGTACCACAGCCGCTGCAGGCGCGTGGCGCCATCAATGACGGCGGCTTCGTGCAGCTCGGCATTGACCGCCGACAGCGCCGCCAGGTAGATGATCGAGCTCCACCCCACGTTCTGCCAGATGCCTGACCAAACATAGATGTGGCGGAAAGCCGCCGGATCGGTCATATAGTAGTAGGATTCCATGCCCAGCGCCCTTCGCGCCATGTTGACCAGACCGGTGGAGGGCGACAGCACGATCAAAATCATACCCACCAACACCACGGTGGAGATGAAGTGCGGCGCGTAGGTGACGGTCTGGATGAAGCGCTTGTAGCGCTGGTTGCGCACCTCATTGAGCAGCAGCGCCACAATGATGGGGATGGGCATACCCACCACCAGCGAGTACAGCGACAATGCCAGCGTGTTTTCCAGCAGCACCGGGAAGAAGTAGCTGTTGAAAAACGCCTCAAAGTGCCGCAAGCCGACCCACTTGCTGCCCCAGATGCCCTTGGCGCCGTTGAAGTTTTTGAACGCGATCTGGATGCCGTACATGGGCGCGTAGGCAAACACCGCATACCAGATCAGCGCGGGCAGCAGCAGCAGGTAGTACTGGTAGTTGCGCAGGAAACGCGCCCTGCGCCGGCTCCTGCGCATTTGCCGGTAGTCCAGGTCCTTGTTGGTTCTGGCTGGGATGGGCTGTGCGTTCATGCGCTCCCCTCCATCAGGCAATCCCGTCGTACATGGCATTCTCTTCAAAGATACCGCCGCTGGTCTGGTAAAACTGGTCGTCCAGGGTGTACAGGCCGTGCCCGGGCTTCACCCACAAGCCGTCAGGATAGGGCAAACCCGCCAGCATCTGGTCCCATCGCGCGTAGTATTGCCCGCCGTTGGATTCCAGCAGCGCCACTTTCAAGCCTGGCAAGGGCGCAAGGCGCGCGGCGAAGTTCTTGTTCAGATCGACCATCGCGGCATTTACTGTCAGATCGGCGCAGAAGCACGGCGCGCCGCGCTGCCCAGCCTGGGCGATCATGTCAAAGGTCATCGACATGGTCTTGGCAATCGGCTTGAGTGCGAACGCCGTATACCCCATGTCCATCCGCGCCGCGATGTCCTGGTCGGAGTGGGCGCTTTCGTCGGCGGCTATCCGCACCGGCAGTTGGCTTACATCGTAGTGCCTGTACTCCGGGAATGGCTCCTCCAGCAGCACGATGCGCTCCAGCATGCCAATTTTATCGGCCGTGTCCAGCAGCCGCTCCAGCTGATCCATGTGTTCATATCGGCCGTTCATGTCCAGGTAATACGGGATGCCGCCAAAGTCGCTGTACTCGCATGGGCGATCCTTGAGCAGCGCGTGGATATCCTTTAGTCGCTGCATGTCCCACGCCAGCATCTTGTCCGGGTCACCGTCGCGGTCCGGGTCGGACCCCAGCTTGACCTTCAGGATGAAATGCCCGCGGTCGACTTCGGCCTGTATCGCGTCCATGTCGGCCGAATAGGTGATCAGCGGCACTGCCGCC
The DNA here is from genome assembly GCA_019137115.1 of Bacillota bacterium. Taxonomy (GTDB): domain Bacteria; phylum Bacillota; class Clostridia; order Christensenellales; family Aristaeellaceae; genus JAGVSV01. The sequence continues at coordinate 244 of JAGVSV010000048.1, read as the reverse complement.
ACCTGGGTGTGCCGATGCTGCATGTACGGTTTTGCGTGGGCGGGGACGAGTTCATCAAACGAGGAGATGCCATGCTCCTTTGCCCACAGCAGCCACGCCGCGGTGTCCAGCGCCACCAGCGCGTTCAGCGCAAACGTTTCACGCAGGCCATCACCGGCCAGCTGCTTTCCGTACGACCATACCTGGGGCAGCAGCATGCGCAGCAGCTCATCCGGACGATCAAAGGACACGCCCTGTGCCAGTT
>JAGVSV010000192.1 GCA_019137115.1 Bacillota bacterium | reverse complement strand
ACCGCGCTGCTGCGCGAAGGGCTGGCGTATGCGTGGCTGCTCAAAGAAGCCATCGCGGGCACGCTGGATGCAGCGGATTTCGTGCTGTTGCTGGCGGCGGTGGGCGGGTTCAGCGGCTATGTGGGCACCCTGATGCAGCAGATGAGTACACTGACCGAGCAGATGCAGGATATCGACCGCGTGCGCAAGCTGTTGGATGAGCGGGAAACCTTCCGGCGGACAGGCGGCGTGCCGCTGCCAACACCGGAGGAGGGCCATTGCTTTACGCTGGAGGTCGTGTGCTATACCTATCCGGGTGCGGAAAAGCCCACTCTGAAGGATGTAGACGTCACCATTCAGGCGGGCGAGAAGATCGCGCTGGAGGACTTGAACGGCGCGGGCAAGACCACGCTGGTCAAGCTGCTGTGCGGCCTGCTGGATCCGACCGGCGGGCGTGTGCTGCTCAACGGCATCTATATCGGGGAATTTGACCGCCCGGCCTATTACAACCTGTTCTGCGCGGTGTTCCAGGAGTACTGCGTGCTGCCGCTGACTGTGTACCAGAACGTGGCGCAGGACACGGCACATCGACACGCAGCGCGTGCGGCATTGCCTGGAGTTGGCCGGATTATTGGAGCGCGTGGAGCGGCTGCCGCAGGGCGGCGACACGTTGCTGGAAAAGTCGGTCAACCAGGACGCGCCGGAGCTGTCCGGCGGCGAGGCGCAGAAGGTGGCGCTGGCCCGCGCACTGTACAAGGACAGCCCGGTGGTGGTGCTGGACGAGCCCACGGCGGCGCTGGATCCCATCGCGGAGAGCGAGGTGTACCGCAACTTCAACCGCTTTGTGGGCGGCCGCGGCGCGGTGTTCATCTCCCACCGGTTAAGCTCCTGCCGCTTCTGCCGGCGCATCGCGGTGTTTGACGAGGGGCATCTGGTGAAAACCGGCAGCCACGAGGAGCTGCTCCGGCAGAACGGCCAGTACCACCGGCTGTGGCACGCGCAGGCGCAGTACTACGCGCCGGAGGATGAGGGGCCGACGGTCGCGACCTGACCAAAAAACGGGCCCCTCCACTTCGGATGGGGCCCGCAACGTATGCCGTTGGAACTATTTGATCTTACTCTTGTCCAACCCGTCCAGGTATTGTTCCAGCGCGGGGGTGATGGCGGCGATGGTGCCGGGCTCAAACGGGTTTTTGAGACCGGCTTCGACGGCCAGCTTTTTGAACGGCACCATGCCCGCGCGTCGGCAGACATCCAGGTAGCTGCGCCAGGCGGCCTCGTGGTCCTTCATGTCCCAGGTGAAGTATTGCAGCGCGCAGACCTGGGCCAGCGTATAGTCCAGGTAATAGAACGGGTACAGGTAGATATGCAGCTGCTTTTGCCAGCGCGCGCCTTTTTCCAGGTACGGGACGCCGTCATAATCCAGGTGCGGCAGGTATTTCTTTTCGATCAGGCGGTACTGGGCGTGGCGCTCGGCCGGGGTGGCGTCGGGGTGCTCGTACACCCATTCCTGCAGCTCGTCCACCGAAGCGCCGTAGGGCAGGAACTTGAGGGCGTCCACCACGTGGCTGTAATAGTACTTGGTGGTGTCCTCCTTGAAGAAGCGCTTCATCCACGGGTGGGTGAAAAACTCCATCGACATGGAGTGGATCTCCGCCACCTCGCTGGTGAAGTCGGTCAGGTCGCTCAATTCGGTGTCGCGCTGCAGGTAGCCGTTGAAGGCGTGACCGGCCTCATGGGTCAAAACGTCCACGTCGCCGGAGGTGCCGTTAAAGTTGCTGAAGATGAACGGCGCCTTGTAGTCGGCAAAGAACGTCATGTACCCGCCGTTGGCCTTGCCGGGCTTGGTGGTTAAATCCATCAGGTTCCGGTCGATCATGGTGCCGAAGAACTCGCCGGTTTCGGGCGACAGCTCGTCGTACATCACTTTGGCCTGCTCCACCAGATAGGCTTCCTCGCCCTTGGGCGTGGGGTTGCCCTCCAGGAACATCAGGCTGTAGTCGTAGTACTTCATGTCGGCAATGCCCAGGCGCTGGGCCTGCTCCGTGTACATTTTCTGGACAAGGGGCACCACGGACTCCACGATCTGCGCGCGGTAGGCTTTGGCGTCCTGCTGGTTCCAGTCAGTGCGGCCCATGCGCGCGTAGGCCACGGGGATGAAGTTGTCATACCCCAGCTTTTTGCCGATGTTGTCGCGCAGCTTGACCAGCTGGGAATAGATGTCATCCAGCTTGTCCTGCTGATCGGCGATCCATCCCCAGGAAGCAAGGCTCGCGCGCTTGCGCATGCCGCGGTCGCGGGATTCCATGAACGGGATCATGCCGGACAGGTTGCGCGTTTCGCCCTCAAACTCGATTTCGGCGGAGGCCATCAGCTTCTGGTATTCGCTGCGCAGGCGATTTTCCTCCTGCAGGTCCTCGACGATCTCGGGCTTGAACACCTTGCGCTGCACCTCATACTTTTCCAGCAGGTGCTCGCCGTACTTGTCGGAGACCGCTTTGCGGTGCGGGCTTTCCAGCACGATGCGCGCGGCCTCGGCGGAAAACTCGCTAAAGCGCGGCAGCTCCCTGTCCATCACGTCGTTTTCCTCGGTGTAGAAGGGGTCCTTGGTGTTGATGGTGTAGCGCACGTGGCACAGTTCGCGCATGGTGGACAAATTCCTCCCCAGCTGGTCCAGCTTGTGCATGGCAGCGATGAGTTCGTCCCCGCTTTTTGCGTTTTCCATGTCCTTGAGGCTGTCCTTCATGCGGGCGTACATCCCGTCAAAGTCCGGCCGCTGGTATGTCATGTCCTGGAATTTTGTCATGCTGTTGCTCCTTTTTCGTTCGGTATCAAGATCGTACCCATGATTGCGGCCGTCAATGCCAGGTATCAGCCAGCGCCTGACGGATCAGGGTTACATAGCGGCGCACCTTGTCCGGCGTGCCGTTGATGCGATATACGTCCCGCTGGCTTACTTCCAGCTTGCAGCCGCGCGCAGCCATGCCAGTTGCGGACAGATGCCTGGTGACTTCCTCCTCCGGCAGCGGTTCGCCCACACCCAGCAGGTTGGGGGTGGGTTTGCGCAGGAAAACGATGTCGCTGCCGCGCAGCGCGTCGCCCATCATCGGCTCATCGCACCAGGGCGAGATGGACACCTTGCCCAGGTTGGTGATGCGTTTGAGGCACGGTTCCCACAGCGCGTGCACGGCCTCACAGCAGCCGTAGGACACGCGGCCAAACAGCGCCATCAGCTTTTCATAGCTGGGGAACACCAGCTGCGCGTACATCTCCGGCGACACGCCGGACGTCTCCTGGGAGTCCATGTACAGCCACAGGTCCGTCAGCCTGGCGTTTTCTTTCAAGTCGGGCAGCCGGTCGGTGAAGCAGTAACTGCCCTGCGCCAGGTGCTGGCCGCGCGCCGCGCTGACCAGCACGCCCTTGTTCTGGAGAAAACGGAAATACTCGGCGTAGTCATCCGTCAGGCGCTCCAGCACCTGGACGAACAGGTCCGGCGTGTCGAACATGGCCATGTACAGGTCTTCCATGTCCATGATGTGCACCAAATCCTGCATGGGCGAGCTGCCCAGCGTCATGCCGGAGGGGCGCACGGGCAACAGGTCGCCAAACAGGTCGTGGGCCAGATCGGCTTCGTCCGGGTTGTCCCGCCAGCCGTACTCGGACTCGTTGAGCACGTGCATGTCCTTTTCCAGGTCATACAGGTAGGACACAAAATGATGCCCGACCCCGCCCGTTTCCTGGCGCTTGACGGTCAGGCCAAAGGGCTTGAACCAGCCATGGCCGTATACCCCGTAATGGTCGGGCACCAGTGTATCATCGCCGAACAGCGTATGGTTGACGATGTTGGACAGCAGCCTCCGTTCGATGGCGCGCGCTTCTTCGCCTGTGCACTGGTACAGCGGCGGCAGGATGTCCTGCTCAAACGTCCACAGCTCAATGCGCACCATGGGTCGCCCCAGCGTGCCGGACTGGCCGTGGGTGACCCACTCTTTGTACAGCGTGCGCATCGCGGGGGACACGGCTAACTGCGCCTGCTGGCCCGCCAGCGCGCGCAGGCGTTCCCGGTCGCTTATGGAGATGCCCATAGAAGCCCTCCCGTGCTATGTGCGGTCGGCGATCATGGACTTGACCTTCATCAGCCGCACGATGGCGCCGCGCTCGTTCTCGTCCAGTTTGGAGGTGATGGTGCGGATGGTTTGCTCGAATTGGGGGATCATCACATATTCCAGCGCGTTAACGCGCCGCCGGGTTTTTTCGATTTCGTCAGCCAGCAGCGACGCGGTCTTCTCCAGCTCGGCCAGGCGTAAAAGCTCCGGCAGCAGGGCGGCCAGCGTTTCGATGGCCTGGTCGAGATCGGCCGAGGTTTCGGCATAGCCATAGGGTTGGATGGTGGTGTTGTCGGTGTTTTCCGCCAGACGGATGGTGGGCACGCGCACGGACAGGATGTTGGCGCGGCCGATCAATACCTCGGCCTGCCGGGAAGGGTACATGACCGCGGTTTCCATGGCCTGCGCGTCCATCACGGCGCGCGCCAGCGCAAAGCCCCGCATGGCGTCGTTCAGGTGGCGTTCCACCGCTTCCCGCAGCCGCGCGTTTTCGCGGATCAGCAGCACAAACCGGCGCACCAGTTCATCACGCTTGTCCTTTAAAAGCTTGTGCCCGCGTTTTGCGGTCACCAGCCGCCGCTTGACGCGCGTGAGTTCCATGCGCGTCGGGTTGATGCGCATCATGGTCACTGAGCCGCCTCCGGATCGTAGTATTCGTCCAGCATGTCATCGCGGATGCGCTTTAATTCCGCGCGCGGCAGCATGCGCAGCAGCTTCCAGCCGATGTCCAGCGTTTCGTCAATGCCCCGATCGGCCTGGTAGCCCTGGGAGACATACTCCTCCTCAAAGGCGTCGGAAAACGCGGCGTACTGCTTGTCCACATCCGAAAGCGCGGCATCGCCCAGGATGACGGCCAGTTCCTTTGCGTCCTTGCCGCGCGAATAGGCGGCAAACAGCTGGTTCATCGTGGGGGCGTGATCAGCGCGGGTCTTGCCCTCGCCGATGCCCTTGTCCTTCAAACGCGACAGGCTGGGCAGCACGTTGATCGGCGGCTGGATGCCCTTGCGGTGCAGCTCGCGGCTTAGAATAATCTGGCCTTCGGTGATGTAGCCGGTCAGGTCAGGGATGGGGTGGGTGATGTCATCCTCCGGCATGGTCAGGATGGGCAGCTGGGTGATCGACCCCTTTTTGCCGATCACGCGGCCGGCGCGCTCATACATGCTGGCCAGGTCGGTGTACAGGTAGCCGGGGTAGCCGCGGCGGCCGGGCACTTCCTTGCGCGCGGCGGACACCTCGCGCAGCGCCTCGGCGTAGTTGGTCATGTCGGTCAGTATGACCAGCACGTGCATGTCCTTTTCATAGGCTAAGTATTCCGCCGCCGTCAGCGCCATGCGCGGGGTGGCGATGCGCTCGATGGCCGGGTCGTTGGCCAGGTTCATGAACAGCACCGCGTGTTCAATGGCGCCGGTGCGCCGGAAGTCCCCGATGAAATAGTCGGCCTCTTCAAACGTGATGCCGATGGCGCCAAAGACCACGGCGAACATCTCGTCGCGGCCCAGCACCCGGGCCTGCCGGGCGATCTGGGTGGCCAGCTGCGCGTGCGGCAGGCCGGAGCCGGAGAACACCGGCAGCTTCTGCCCGCGCACCAGGGTATTCAATCCGTCAATGGCCGAAATGCCGGTCTGGATAAACTCGCTGGGGTAGTCCCGCGAGGCGGGATTGAGCGCCGTACCGTTGATGTTGCGGCGGGCTTCCGGGATGATGGCGGGCCCGTCATCGCGCGGCTCGCCCATGCCGTCAAACACCCGGCCCAGCATGTCCATGGACACCGACAGCTCGATGCCGCGGCCCAAAAAGCGCACGCGGCTGTCGTCGATTTTCAGGCCCCGGCTGCTTTCAAACAGCTGCACCAGCGCGCGGTCGCCGTTGACCTCCAGCACCTTGCCGCGGCGCTTTTCGCCGTCGGCCTGCTGGATTTCCACCAGTTCGTCGTAGGTGACGCCTTCCACGCCCTCCACCATCATCAGCGGTCCCACGACCTCCCGGATGGTGCGGTATTCCTTGAGCATCTTATTCCCCCTCCGTCAGCACGGCGATCTGGGCGACCAGCTCGCTTTCATAGGTTTCAAACTCGCCCAGGTTGTCTTCGTCCACGTACTTGGCGCGGGCGATGCGCTCCAGCACCGGCAGCGCCAGGACGTCGTTGAGCGTCGCCCCGGCCTTGAGCGCTTCGCGCGCGCGGCTGCCATAGAGCAATATCAGCCGCAGCATCTGGTACTGCTTTTGCGGCGATGTATAGGTGTCCACATCGTCAAAGGCGTTCTGGTGCAAATAGTCCTCGCGCACCGAGCGCGCCAATTCCAGCGTCAGCCGGTCGTCCCAGGACAGGGCGTCCACGCCCACCAGGCGCACGATCTCGTCCAGCTCGCTCTCCCTTTGCAGCAGCGCCATGGTTTCGGCGCGCAGCTTGCCCCAGTCGGACGCCACATTGTCGTCAAACCAGGGGCCCATCGTGTCCACATACAGCGAATACGAGGTCAGCCAGTCAATGGCCGGGAAATGCCGCCGGTACGCCAGCTGCGCCGAAAGCCCCCAGAACACCTTGACGATGCGCAGCGTGGCCTGGGAGACGGGCTCGGAAATGTCGCCGCCGGGCGGGGACACCGCGCCGATGGCCGTCACCGATCCGTACACCTCGCGCTGAGCGAGGCACCGCACCACGCCGGCGCGCTCATAAAACTCCGCCACGCGGCTGGACAAATACGCCGGGTAGCTTTCCTCGCCGGGCATCTCCTCCAGGCGGCCGGACATCTCGCGCAGGGCCTCGGCCCAGCGGCTGGTGGAGTCCGCCATGATGGCCACCTTGTAGCCCATGTCGCGGAAATATTCGGCAATCGTGATGCCGGTATAGATCGACGCCTCGCGCGCGGCCACCGGCATGTCCGAGGTGTTCGCGATCAGCACGGTGCGCTTCATCAGCGCCTCGCCGGTGCGCGGGTCGTGCAGCTGCGGAAACTCCATCAGTACGTCGGTCATCTCGTTGCCGCGCTCGCCGCAGCCCACATAGACGATGATGTCGGCGTCGGCCCATTTGGCCAGCTGGTGCTGCACCACGGTCTTGCC
>JAGVSV010000149.1 GCA_019137115.1 Bacillota bacterium | reverse complement strand
GAGGGCTTAGGTATGGACGAGTTATATGATCTGGCGTTCGCGTTCCGGAAATCCATGGTGTGGAAGAAACTGTGGGACACGGAAATTTTTGCCGTGCGCCATTCGGATGGAACCATTGGGTACTGCTGTGTGATGGGGCACCTTGGAGAGCACCTTGCGCTGGCGGTATATCCGGGGGATGCGGGGCTTGAAAGTTGCCGCAGGATGTCGATGAACAGCGACGCCATGGACATGCTGGAGCACCTGGAGCTGGGCACCACGCAGGATTGCGTGATGGTTTCCTTCCAGAACAAAGCGGTCTTGCCCGAGGAATCCATTGAGGAGATCGCGGGCTATTGCAGACAGCGCGGCATCGTGTTGCGCGGTGCGAAGGCATGGCCACTGTTTGAGCGGTTCCGTCCGCACCACATCCCCTGGTTCTTGACGGACAGCACAGATCGGCAGCGCATGCGCGAGGGGCTGGAAGCCGTGCTGGAGGTTGCGGAGAAAATCAAAGGCAGTTCGCCCAATAACCTGGGCTTCGCCCAGGGATCGCCCTATGGCCGGGACATTCCGCTGCTGGAAAAACAGGGAGACACCTTCACCTGGCGCATGATGCCGCTGCCCCCGGAAGCGACCGACGTTTTCCCTGCGATGGCGCTGCCGGACGAGCTGACGTTGGTACGTCTCAAGCGCCTGAAAAACAACCGGCGCGAATGGGTCTGCCAGCTGTTTCAGCATATGGAGCCCTTCGCGGACGACCCCGAGGACAGCAAAAAGCCGCTGTCCACGCTGCCCGCAATGCAATTTCCGATGATGCTGATGACGGTGGACAACCGGTCCGGCATCATCCTGGGGCTGGAGATGGCGCCTGACCACGACACCTACGCGCAAACGCTGCGCAAAGGCTTCTGCGACCTGCTGCTCAAGCAGGGGAAGCCCGCGCGGTTCATCGTCCTGGACGCGCGCACGCAGGCGCTTCTCGAACCACTCTCAAACGAGCTGGACATCCCGCTGCATCTGGTTGCCAACAACAGCACGCTGCATGACGTATTGGATTCATTCGCAGCGGAGTTCAGCCAGCCGGACGAACGCCGCGTGGAAAAGCAGGCGTTGGAGGTGGTTGCCCTCCTGGAACAGCTTCCCGATCTGCATGATATCTCGGACGATCAGATGGTTACGTTGCTTCACCTGATCGAGCTGGGCCTGCTTTCCCCCAAGCTCGCCCGCATGGTCAAGCAGGAAGTCAGAAGGCGGGGGATGTAGGAAAAGGAGGACCTGTTTTTGCCTGCGGCGGCAAAGCCGCCCACTGACTGGTCCCTATCCCCTATCCCCCATCCCCCAGAACAGCCACACCAGCACGTAGCCGGAGGTGACGGCGATCAGGGTGAAGGGGACGGAGATGCGCATGAAGTCGGTGGTTTTGACCTCGTAGCCGTTTTTACGCAGGATGCCCACCAGCATCACGCCCACGCAGATCAGGCCGTTGGCGATGGCGGGCTTGGACTCCGCCGGGATGAACGAGGCCAGGATGAGCAGCACAATGGTGCCGCCCAGCATCCAGGTGGGGAAATAGTCCTGCACCACGGTTTTTTCGCCGATGTGCACGGGCTGTTTTTCCTTGGCGAACGTCCACAGCAGCGTGGCCGCCGCCAGTACCGCGCCGATCTGCACGATAGAGAACAGGCCCGGCCGTCCGTGGTAATAGAAAAAGTCCAGGAAGTTCATCCCCGCCTGTTTGCCCAGCAGGATGGAGGTGGTGTCGCCCACCAGCGTCGCCGCGCCTTGCAGGTTGCTGGAAACGGCGATGGCGATGATCACCGGCACCGGCGAAATCTTGAGTTTCTTGCTCACGACCAGCGCCACCGGCGCCACCATCAGCACGGTGGCCACGTTGTCCACAAAGGCCGAGATGATGCCCGCGAACATCGCCAGCGCCACCACCACCCATTTGACGTTGGGCATGCGGTCGATGATATGGTCGGCCATCAGCGCAGGCATCCGCGACTGGATAAAGAAATACACCGTGCCCATGGTGCCCATGATCATCAGAATTACGTTCCAATCCACCGCGCCGGGCACCTTGCTCACCGGCAGGATGCCCAGCGCCACGAAGAGCACCGCCGCCGCCAGCGCGATGTAGGCGCGGATTTTGCGAACACCAGCAGCGCCACATACATGACCAGGAACAGCGTCAAGGCCAGGACCATATAAACCCCTCCCGCTATGAAATCCCATATGATAGCACCAAATATGGTTTTCGGGCAGGGGGAGCCAAACAAAAGCGGGGGCGGAACTCCGTCAGTTATCCTTCCCGAAATCGCGCTCGAAGCGGTCGACCAGCTCGTCCTGCCAGGGGCTTAAGGTTTCCAGTTTGCCCACAAAGAAGCGCAGGGTTTTGGGTTCCTCAACGAATTTTAGGCCCCCGATGATGTCGCGCTGCTCATATAGCCAGGCGATGCGGTCGACCACATAATCCAGCTGACTGACGGTGAACACGCGGCGCGGCACGGCAAAGCGGGCCAGCTCCATGCTGGCGATGTGCTCGCTGCCGTCGGGGTTGCGGTCCTCGCTCAGGGTGCCGCGCTCCATGGCGCGCACGCCGCCGGCCAGATACATCGCGGCAACCAGCGCCGCGGAGGGGTACTGCTCGCCGGGGATCTGGGGCACAAAGGCGCGCGCGTCCACATGGCAGCCCAGGCCGCCGGCCGGGGTGACCACCGGGATGCCGCGTTTGACCAGCTGATCGACCATGTAGGCGATAAACAGCGGCCCCTGGGAGATGATGTCCATGTCCATGGTTTCCTCAAGGCCCACGGTGATGGCGGCCATTTCCTTGACCGACATGCCGCCGTAGGTCAAAAAGCCCTCGTTGAGCGTGACCAGCTCCTTCATATGGTCCCACTGCGCCAGGGTGCGGGTGGCGATGCCGCCGCCGCGCGCAAAGCCCAGCTTGCGGGCGGAAAAGTAGATGATGTCAAAACAATCGCAGATGGCGCGCATGATGTCCCGGATGGACATGTCCTGGCATTCAGGCTCGCGCACTTTGTTGAAGTACAGGTTATCCTGTAGAAGCGAGGCATCCATCACATACAGCACGCCGTGCTGCTTGCAGATGTCGCCGATTTCCCGGAAATTTTGAAGCGACACCGGCTGGCCGCCGATCAGGTTGGCGCCGGCCTCCATGCGCACAAAGGCGATCCTGTCCGCGCCCTTCTCCCGGATCAGCTTTTTCAGCGCGTCCGGGTCCATGTTGCCCTTGAACGGCGCGGTACCCTGCACCGTTTCGCCGCCGGGGGCGACCAGCTCCACCACCGTGCCGCCGTTGCGCGTGACGTGCGCCTTGGTGGTCGTAAAATGATAATTCATCGGCACAAAACTGCCGGGAGTGACATAGGCCTGCCCCAGGATGTTCTCGCACGCGCGGCCCTGGTGGGCAGGCAAAAAGTGTTCCATGCCGAACAGCTCGGTCACCTTGGCTTTGAGCTCGCTGAACGTGCGCGACCCGGCGTAGGCGTCATCCGCGTTCATCATGCTGGCCAGCTGGTCGTCGCTCATCGCGTTGACCCCGCTGTCGGTGAGCATGTCCATGAAAATGTCCTCATTTTGCAGCATGTACAGGTTGTTGCATGCTTCCCGCAGCTTTCGCAAGCGCTCCCGCGCCGGGATCAGATGCAGTTTCTGCACAACGCGCACGCGGTGCATTTCTACCGGAATGGTCTGTCCGCCGAAAAATTTGATGTTGGCCATGATGTCCCCTCCGCATACTATTTTGCCGCCGAAAACGGTACAAACGCCGGGGGATCGGCAGCAAAAGCCCCCTTGCGCTGGGCAAGAGGGCGTAGAGAACGCGGTACCACCTCTGCTTCCCGGCTGCGTCACCGCATCCGGCTCATCCGGTACGCCGCCTGGTGGCTTGATACCGTGGGTGCTGTACCGGGCACACCCGTCGCCGCCTACTGCCGGAAATCCGGGTTGGGGGCGCTGCTCTCGGGCTGTATTCCCGTCCGCCGCCCTGTTGCCTTGCACCGCGCGGCAACTCTCTTGAAGGGGAAGGCGAACGGTACTTCTGCCCGATCATCGCATTGGCAGGACTTTAACACAGGGGACGCCGCGCATCAAGCGGGCGCTTGTTTTTCGCTTGCACCTTTTGTATACAAAACCTGGGTGTCGCGGATGAATTGCCCATCCTCCCCCATCCGCTGGCGGTAGACGCCCCATTCCCGGCCGTTGCTGAAGAAGCACTGGAAGTCATTCTGGTTGATTTTTGGGTCAAAGCGCTGCTCGTCCCGCGTTAAGTCGCACGTGTGGCCGGACAGCGCGATCAGCACCGCCCAGGCCGCCATCGCGCGGGCATAGTGGTTGCCGCACTCCACCTCATTAAACGGGTTGCGGCGCAGGCCGTCGTGCCGGGCGCGCGCGGCGCTCACGAGGGTCAGTCCCTCGTCCACGAAGCCCTCAAAGATCAGGCTGGCCGCGACCTGGTACTCAATGCCCGTCCACACCTCGTCGGAATACACAAACGGAAAGCGCGGGCGTCCGCCGTGCGGCCAGCTGCACAGCAGCAGCCCGGCCTCGTCATTGAGCGCGAACGTGCGCTGCACGTTTTCATGCGCGCTCAGGTCAGGCCTAAAATTGTACAAAAACACCGAATGGATGGCCTGCCTGACGTGCGCCTCGGGCAGCACATAGCCCAGGCCCGCCACATGCGCCATGTACTGGCCCAGCACCTGGTCGGACAGGCACCCCACGCCGTACTGGTAGCGGTGCGCGTTGATGTCGTCAAGCTTTTGTACATAGTATTCCCCGCCCCACAGCAGGTCATCCACGCGCTGGCTGGCCAGCGCAAACTGCTTTGCGTATTGTTGGGCGCGCGCTTCCTGCCCCAGATGCCGGGCAATCTCCACGCCGGCCTTGAGCGCGGCCAAGTACATGGAGTTGGCCAGCGAGTTGGGGCCAAAGAACTCGATGTCATAGGTGTTGTGCTGCTCGCTGTCCAGCACCAGGTCACCGTCCTGATCCCAGCAGGGCAGAGCATAGTCCAGCGCCCTGAGCGCGCTGGGGCCCAGGTCATTGATCAGCTGGTCGTTGCCGGACAATTTCCACTCCCGGTATAGGCGCACGATGGTGCCGTTCTGCCCGTCCACGGCGGCGGGCATGTCCCAGGCCGCCCCGCCCAGTTGCTTGCGGGAGCGGAAGTTCATCTTGCCGTCCGCCTCCACCTCATACAGGAACTCGTTTTTGCGCATGCTTTGCGCCAGCTCGGGGAACAGGTAGGGCAGGGTGGCTTCATAGTTCCACACATGCGTGCAGCTGCCGTCGCAGCAGCCCTGGCCGGGGAAGCACCCCTCCCAGCCGTAGAACTGCCCGTCGTCCACCCGGAAGCAGGTGGTGGAGCGCAGCACCGTGATGTTGGCGGCCACCGCGTCCAGCACGTCGTCCGGCAGCGTGCTGCCAAACAGCGCCTGGTGGAAGGTGTGCGTCAGCCGCTCCAGCCGGGGCAGGTGCACGGCCAGCGATTCGGCCACGTCCCAGGCATTTTCAAACGGCAGCGCGTAGTGGTTGCCGATGGTGACAGGCGGGGCGTCCGGGTTGTAGGCCTGATCCCATCCCCCGATGCGGTTGGGCATGTGCCAGGTGAGAAAGAACTCAAACATGGTTTCATCACCCGGCGCGATGGTCGCCCAGGGCGCCACGGTGCCGATCTTTTGCCCGACCTGGCGCATCATCTCGTTGCCCGCGCCGCTTTCGGGGCTGGTTTCTGACAGCTTGCCGCTCCGGGAAAAGGCATCCCAGAAATCCTGGATGCTGTCATACCACGCGCCCTGGTACCACGTGGGGCGGATCGTGCAGGCCTCGTTGGTGGTGGCAATCGCCATGCTGCGCGCCATCGGATGATCCGCCGCAAAGCCCTGGCTTTCCATGTGCACGCCGCGCAGCGCGCCGTCCTTGCGGGTGTTGATCGACTCGCCGTGATAGCGCACATAGTTGAACAGCCCATGGCCATAGGCGGTGGTCATGTTGGCCAGCGACCCGGCCACCGACACAAACGCCGGATGCTCGCCCACGTTGCGCACAAAGTAGCGCAGCACCGCGCACGGCCAGGAGGAAGCGTCTGCGTCCAGCGGCACAAAGGGCGTAAACGCCTCCAGCCGCACGCGCACGGGCAGCTGCTCGTCCACCAAATCCACGCAGCACAGCGGATATTCCGCCCGCAGGCGGCTTTCGGGGAACCGGGGCAGCCCGGCAGTGTCCGCGCTGTCAAAGCCATGGGAGTTGGCAAACGGCGGCTGCAACCGCGCTTCCAGCACGCGGTTCCAGGTGTTACCGCCGCTGTCCACATGCAGCGCAAAAAAACTGTACGGGAAGCGCACGCCCTTGCCCGGCGCGTTCCATATCTCCCAGTCGCGCAGTTCGCCGCGCGCACCCACCGACACATTGCCCGTGCCGATGCCGCCCAGCAAAAAGGCGACTTCGCCCAGTGTGTGGTCATAGGAGCGCAGCCTGGTCAGCCTGTCTGAAAACGCAGTCATATGGTCCCTCCCGCGCGCAATGTGATTTTCCTGCCGCCATCTTACCGCACCAAGGCGCACGGTTCAAGGGTTTGGCAGGGCGCGCGTGCTCATGTATACTCAGGGAAAGCACATGCGGGGCCATGTCCCCGCAGAACGGAGGAAATATGGATACTTTGCAGACCATGATGAGCCGCCGCAGCTACCGCGGCGCGTATACGAAAGACCCCGTCAAGCGCGAGGATCTGGAGCGCATTGTCAGGGCAGGGCTGGCCGCGCCCAGCGGCTGCAATCTGCAGACGACCACGCTGGTGGGCGTGGATGACCCCGCCCTCATGGCAAAGCTGAACGCGCTGCTGAACAAGTCCGGCGAACGTGCCGCGCCGGCGGCGGTGTGCGTGCTGACCACGCCGGAAATCTGCGCGGCGGGCGTGTCCTTCCACGTTCAGGACTATTCCGCAGCCATCCAGAACGTGCTGCTGGCCGCGCACGCGCTGGGGTATGCCAGCTGCTGGATCGAGGGCGACGCGCGCGGGTCGGTGGGCGAAGACATGCTGCGCGCGCTGAACCTGTCGGGCGAGTTCCAGCTCGCGGCGATCCTGCCGCTGGGCGTGCCGGCCAGGGAGGTCAAGGCGCCCACGTTCAAGCCCTTTGAACAGCGCGCCTGGTTCAACCTGGACCGGCACGCGTA
>JAGVSV010000033.1 GCA_019137115.1 Bacillota bacterium | reverse complement strand
TCCATTGTGTCCATGTGTGTGGCGTGTTGTTTCCGCTGCGCGGGAAAAGTCGGGGTCATCCTGTCAGGGGGAGAACGAAGAAGGGTTCGGGCCAACGATCAGACAGAGAACCAAGCAGATGATGGGATCGATGGATGATTGTATGGATGTAGGAATGTCTTCATGTCAGCAGGGACATATGTATGGTTTTATATGAGTTCATATGGATATATGCATATGCTTATGTATACAGCATATATGTATGAAGCGATATCCATGATCTTCTTTGGGTTCCTCCCCTTGAGGGGTCTGTATGGGCGGCTCATTTCCCTGGTCAGGAGACCTACGAAATCAACACAGCAGAACAGATGGACAAAATGGATATAAATACCCGGGGTGCTCCCCAAGTGGGCGGAAAGCGTTGAAAACACTGGCTTTTTGGGGGGCAGGTTCGCCGCTGTTGGCATGGACAAAAACCTGGGCAAAAATGGACACAAACTGGACAGAAAGCCGCGCGGGGGCCACCGCGTCCGGGCGGCGGTCAGTAGTCCTTTTGGTTCACGAACCCGATGGACAGCCGGATGGAACCCGCCATCAGCAGCGCCAGCAGCGCAATCCCGCCCAGGCCCACCGGGAGCGGCGGCAGGCTGCTGATCTCCTGCCCCCAGGCGGCCAGGGTGGCGCTGACCTGTCTGCCCAGATTCATGCCAGAAATGACGCCGAAGATGATGCCCAGGTAGAGGATGCGCGTCTTGCCCGCGCCGTTCTCGCCGATGAAGCCCACAATGCTGCCGCTGGGCACGTCAAAACTCAGCGGCCCAGTGTAAAGCCGGGATAGCGCTTGGTCAGGCCTTTGATTTGCATGGCGGTCTCACCCATTGTCCGGTTCCCCTTCCATCACGTCCAGCAGTTCCCGCAATTCTTTTGGGCCGATGTCGGCCTGCCGCGCCAGGCGCCATGCCTCGGCCAGCAGCTCCTCAATCTGGCGCAAGTGCTCCTCGCGGATCAGCTGCGGGTTCTGGGCCTTCACAAAGCTGCCCTTGCCCTGCACCTGCTCGATGAAGCCTTCCTGCTCCAGCTCATCGTAGGCCCGCTTGGTGGTGATCACGCTGATACGCAGCGCCTTTGCCAGCTGACGGATGGACGGCAGCTGCTCGCCGGCCGCCAGCTCGCCGGACAGGATGGCGGCCCTGATCTGCTGGCGGATCTGCTCATAGATGGACAGCTCCGACGCGTTGCGGATGATGATGTTCACGCTGCGCCTCCTTTCTGCCGGCGGAAGCATCTGCTGTGCTTACCGTTTATAGTGTATATGATGTCTATATACACTGTCAATACCATTTTTGGAGGTTAGCGGTGTTTATTTTAGATGCGGGAAGGGGTCTCGTTTGGGTTGGGCAGCTTCGCCTGATGATAAACGTTGCGCATGTGCGCGGCGTCCTCCGCCATGGTGCCCTTGCTTTCGCAGATGATGGTGGCATGGTAGCCTCGCTGCACCAGCAGCGGCGCCAGGTGTTCAAAGCGCGGGCCGTAGTCCGGCTCGGCAAAGGTGTGGTGCTTCTTTTCACCGGACGCGCCGTATTCAATCGTGGAAAAGTGGGCGTGCATCCCGCGGGCGCGCTTTTTACCCAAGGCGGCTTCCAGCTTGTCGAGCACCGCAGCAAACGCCTCCGTGTCCGGAAGCGCCCCCTGCCCCAGCGCGTGCAGGTGCGCGAAATCCACGCAGGGCACCAGCCGCGCATCCATCTGGCAGAAGGCCAGGGTTTCCATAAGGTCGCCGATCTGTCCCTTTTTGCCCATGGTTTCCGGGCACAAGATGATGCCGTCCAGGCCCTCGTCGTCCAACCGCTGGCGCACCTGGACCAGCCCCTGCGCGCACAGCGCCACGGCCTGGGCCCGGTCGCCCGCGCGGCTGCCGCCGGGGTGCACCACCAGCCGCCCGCCGCCCATCACATGCAGCATGCGCGCGGCGGACAGGACGTAGCCCACGCTCTTCTCGCGCATCCCGGGGTCGGGGTTGGCGAAGTTGATATAGTAGGGCGCGTGCGCGCTCAGGGTGATGCCATGCAGCGCCGCTTCCGCGCCGATGGCGGCGGCGGTCTCCTCCCCCATGGTCACGCCGCGCCCAAAAGGGTACTCATAGGCGTTCAAGCCCATGGCTTTGATCCAGGCAAACGCCTGCACCGTGGCGGTATTTCCCTCATCATAAAAACGCTGCGAGTTGCCAGCCGGGCCGAAGCGCATGATATGATCCTGCGTCAAGGCGTGGCCACCCGGCGGTCAAACGCTTCCCAAAGGGGCAGGTACACCTTGACAGCCTGCTCGTGCTCGGCCAGGGTCTTAGAGAAGTGCAGCTCGCCGGTGTCGGGGTTCTTGCTGCAGAAGTACAGGTATTGGTCGGCAAGGAAGCTTTCGTCCGGGTACAGCGCGGCCTCGATCGCTTTGGGGGAGGGCGCGCAGATGGGGCCGGGCGGCAAGCCCTTGTTGCGGTAGGAGTTGTAGGGCGAATCGATGCCCAGGTCGGCCTGGGTGAGCACCATGCGCTTGACGCCCAGCACGTACTTGATCGTCACGTCGCTGCCCAGGGTCATGCCGGTTTTCAGCCGGTTGTGGAACACCGCCGACACGCGGGCAAAGTCCGCCGTTTTGGCTTCCTTTTCAATCAAAGAGGCCAGCGCCAGCACCTCGTCCATGGACAGGTTCAGCTCCTCCGCGCGCGCGTGATGTGTTTCCGGGAAAATCGCCTCGGTCTGGGACAGCAGCTTGCGGATGATGTCATCCTCGGTGGCGTTGGTAAATACCTCATAGGTGTCCGCCGCCAGGTACCCCTCCAGCACGTACCGGCGCTGCGCGGCGGTGGGCGAGCGCAGGACGTCCGAGATATAGTAGTACGCGCCGTATTCTGTGCCGGATTTGGCTTTGGCCAAAAAAATCGTGGGGTCAGCCAGCGCCTTTTGCTCGACCAGGTAGGCAGCGATGTCCTCCACCGTCCAGCCGGGGATCACGGTGATCGTGCGCACGATGGGCTTGCCGTCGCCCTGGGTCAGGCGGTTGGCGATCTGGTCGATGGTCATCGCGCGGGTCAGGGTGTATTCGCCGGCCTGTATCTTCTGCCCAAAGCCCATGAAGTCCGCGTAATACTTGAACACTGACCGGTTGCGCACCAGGTTCTCCTGTTCCAGGCGATTGGCGACGCGCGTCAGGCTGTCGCCGCTGTTGATCACGAACGCGACCTCGGTTTCGTCGTTCTTGTCCACCGGGTCAATCAGCGCGCCGCTGATGCGCCCCCAGAAGGTGAACACCAGCCCCGCGATCACCAGCGCCGAACACACGAAAATCAGCACCGGGCGCAGCAGGTTCCACAGCCAGCTGTACCAGAAGATGCCGTATTCGCCCTCCTGCTGAGGGTTCTCGGGCTCGTAGGAGTATCTGCTCATGTGTTTATTGACCGCCGGGCAGGTCCATGGTCAGGCCGCTGGCCTCGGTGATGATGCGAAACACGTCGGCCATGGCCTGCTGCAGGCGCAATTCGGCCATCAAAAACGCCGAGGTTTCGCTGCCGGCAAACAGGAGCGAGGACAGCTGGGAAAAACGCTGCACTTCTTCCTGCGGCAGCTGGGTGTGCGCGGCCGCCGCCATCTGCAGGGTCACCTGCAGGCGGTGGTATTCCTTGATCAGCGCGGCGCTGGTGTCGCTTTGGTCAATGATGGCCTTCCAGCGCTTGTATTCCCGGCTTTCATCGCTTTGCTCAATCTGCCGGGCCAGTGCATGGGCCGCGTCGTACAACATTTCGTCTCCTGTTCTGACAACAAAATAGGGCCATTCGGCCCTGATAGTATACCATAGCGGTGTTCCCTGTGCAGTTGCTCAGCCCAGGTCGACAATCACCGGCAGGATCATCGGGTTGCGCTGGATGCGCTCGTTGATGAAGCGGCGCAGCTCGTCCTTGATGCGGTTCTTGATGCTGGGCCAATCGCTGCCCTCGATGCGCTGGTAGCTGTTGATGATGTCGCGCACGACCTGGCGGATGCCCTCGATGATGTCCTCGTTTTCCTTGACGTACACGAAACCGCGGGAGATCACGTCGGGGCCGGACACCAGCACGCCGTTGGTACGGTCAAAGGCCATCGCCACAATGATCAGGCCGTCCTGCGACAGGTGCTTGCGGTTCCTTAACACCACGTTGCCCACGTCGCCAATGCCCAGGCCGTCCACCAGCACGGTGCCGGTGGGCACCAGCCCTGCCAGCGCGATGGCGTCGGAACTTAGCTCAATCACCTGGCCGATTTCCGGCAGGATGATGTTTTCCTTCGGGGTGCCCATGGATTCCGCCAGCTCGGCGTGCTGCCAGAGCATGCGGTACTCGCCGTGCACGGGGATTACATACTGCGGCTTGACCAGCGCGTGCATGAGCTTGATTTCCTCCTGGCAGGCGTGGCCGGACACGTGCACCTCGGCCATCGCGTCATAGATGACCTCCGCGCCGCAGCGGTACAGCTGGTTGATCACGCGGGACACGTACACCTCGTTGCCCGGGATGGGCGTGGAGGAGATGATGATCTTGTCCGATTGCTTGATGCGCAGCTTGCGGTGCTCGGAAAACGCCATGCGCGTCAGGCCGCTCATGGGCTCGCCCTGGCTGCCGGTGGTGATCACCAGCACCTGGTCGTCGCGGTAGTTGTCGATGTCGTCCATGTCAATCAGGCTGTCCCGGGGGATGTTGAGCATGCCCAGCTCCATGGCAACCGTGCTTACGTTGATCATGCTGCGGCCCACAAAGCAGATCTTGCGGCCAAACTGCACCGCGCACTCGGCCACCTGCTGCACGCGGTTGATGTTGCTGGAGAACATCGCGATGATCACCCGGCCGGCCGCCGTGCTGATCTGCTGGCGGAAGGTTTCGGCCACGCGCTTTTCTGAGAGCGTATAGCCCGGCCGCTCCACATTGGTGCTGTCGCACAGCAGCGCCAGCACGCCGCGCTCGCCTGCGGCGGCCAGGGTGCTCAGGTCGGTCACCTGGCCGTCCGGCGGGGTGAAGTCGATCTTGAAGTCGCCGGTGAAGATCACCGTGCCGGCCGGCGAGGTGATCGCCAATGCGTACGCCCCGGCGATGGAGTGGTTGACCCTGATAAACTGCACGGAGAAGCAGCCCAGCTGCACCGTCTGGCGCGGCTCCACCGGGATGGATTCAATGCCGTTGATGTGCCGCTCGCGCAGCTTGTTTTCAATCAGCGCCAGCGTCATGCGCGACCCGAAGATGGGGGCGGGCACCTGGTCCAGGACATACGGCGTGGCGCCGATATGATCCTCATGACCGTGGGTGAACACATAGCCGCGGATGCGGTCCTTGTTGGCCACCAGGTAACTGACATCCGGGATCACCAGGTCGATGCCCAGCATGTCCTCCTTGGGAAAGATGGAACCGCAATCCACGACGATGATGTCATTGCCGCACTCGACCACGGTGATATTCTTGCCAACTTCGTCAACCCCGCCCAGGGGAATAATTCGTACTTTTTTGTTTGCCACATTGCCCTCCTTGTCAGACAATTCCTATCATTCAACCGCGCAGACGTCCTGCCGGTTTTACACTCACATTCGGTTGATCAGTCAAAAAAACCAATCATTTCATTATAACACTTTACCCTGTGTTACGCCAAATAACACAAGGCGTTTAAAGTTCTGTTTTACCGGGACTCACACAGCGTCATGGCTTCCGCCTCCTGCTGTGTGATCACACCCACCAGGTGGGGCTGCCACTGCCTGCGCAGCGACAGCTTGCGGTCCACCAGCGCCAGGATGCCCAGCGTCAGCGCCAGGCCGCCCAACCCGCAGGCGGCAATGAGCAGTTCATTGCTGGGGATCAGCAGCGCCCCCAGCAGCAGCCCCAGCAGGAACCCTGCCAGCGGCAGCACATACATTAAAACGGAAGCCTTGACCACATGGGCGTCGGGCATCTCAATGGCGACATATTCCCCCGGCTGGGCTTTGCCCTTGATGGGGATCAGCGCCTCCTTCTTCATACTGGCAATGCAACCGCCGCACCCCTTGCACGCGCTCAGGCGTGTGAATTTTACCATGATGCGGTCCTTCTCCAGCGATACAACTTGCCCAGGCCTGACCATATGAAACTCCTTTGCTTCCATTCTCATACCATTATAGCACATGATGCGTAAATTGTATACAAATTACAGACCGGAATTGTAAGGGAATTGTAAGGCTTACTGCTCCAAATCCTCCTGCGCGCCACCAGCCGTGTCGCCGCCTTGCCCGAGGGTATCCAACAGCGCCCTTAACTCGGTATCCGTCAGCGCCCGCCAGTGTCCGGGCCGCATGTCGCCCAGGGTGATGTGCATGATGCGGACGCGGCGAAGGAACGTCACCCGGTACCCCAGCGCTTCGCACATGCGGCGGATCTGCCGGTTGAGCCCCTGCACCAGAATGATCCGGAACGACCTATCCCCTGTCTTGCGCACCTGCGCAGGCAGCGTCACCCGGTCCAGGATGGGCACGCCTTCGCGCATCGACTGTAGGAACTGACGCGTTACCGGCTTGTCCACCGTGACCTCATATTCCTTCTCGTGCCGGCCAGACGCCCGCAGGATGCGGTTGACGATATCGCCATCGCTGGTTAACAGGATCAGCCCCTCGCTGTCCTTGTCCAGCCGGCCGATCGGGTACACCCGCAGGGGGTAGTTGATGTAAGCGACAATGTTGTTGGGCTCCCTGGGCTCCGCAGTGGACACGATGCCCCGGGGCTTGTACACCGCCAGGTACACCTTTTCGCCCGCGCCGTCCATTACTTGGCCGTTGACGGTCACGCGCGCGCCGGGGTCTACGCGCTCCCCCAGCACGGCCACGCGGCCATCCACCAGCACCTTGCCCTCGGCAATCAACTGATCGGCATCCCGCCGCGAGCAATAGCCGCTGTCCGCGATAAACTTGTTCAGCCGCCGCAATGCCATCAAAATCACCCAAGTCAATCTATCATTGGTGTGCCAAGTGCGCAAGTCCAGTGGGGCGGGAATTGGCGTTAAGGAAAAAGTGGTCTGGTACCGGAAAACCGGACAATCGGTTAGTGTGACAGTTGCTTTTTCATGGCTTCTGAGGTCAGGCCTATGAAGCCAGGGGACCTCCGGTGTGGTTCATTTCGAAGTCCACGGGTGATCTGTAGTCAAGGCTGGAGTGCAGGCGCTTGCGGTTG
>JAGVSV010000262.1 GCA_019137115.1 Bacillota bacterium | reverse complement strand
GGTGCAGACAATGCCCACGACAAACAGGATGATGGCAATAACGGTTGCTGCGGTTTGCATGGCGGTAAAAGGGCCTCCTTTCTGGGGATCAGGTTGTTCGGGTTTGCCCGTCCCATGCTATCGGTGCCGGAGCGGATCGTCAGGGGAATGACAAGCGGAACGTAACGAGTGCGGGGGATCGATTGACAGCCTCCGGCGCGGGTGGTACGTTCAGCGCATCCTGGGACGGAGGTAGCCAATGGGGAGGATGAGGGCACATCGCTGGGCGTGTGCTGTGCTGCTGTGCCTGTTGCTAGGCGCGCACGCCGAGGACCAGTTTGTGGTGCAGGGCTCGCCCAGCCCGTCGCCGGTGCCCGCGTACGCGCAGGTGACGCCGCCGCCGTTTGACGCCTGGCCCCCGCTTGCGCCGGACGGATTTCTGCCGCAGGGCGAAACGCCCTACGTGCACGCAGATGAACTGGGCGGTCGCTGGATTTACATCGCGCAGGATCTCCGGGTGGAGATCAACCGCTTTTCCGCCAATGTGCGCGGCCGGAATACAGTGTGGTACATATCGCACATCCACTTCCGGGGGGATACTGCGTTCCGGTCGTTTCTTGCCAACCCCGAAAAGCCCGGCCGCGGGCGCGACCGCCCGGAGAACATCGCCACAAAAAACCGGGTCGTGTACGCCCAGAACGGCGACCTGTTCACCTACCGCATTGAGGAAAAGCGCTACCCCGGCATCGTCATCCGGAATGGCGGAATCGTGCACAGCAAGACCTACACCAAGCGCGTCACCGGCGTGGCGCCGCTGGACGAGCTGGCGCTGTTCCCGGATGGCCGCATGGAGGTGCGCTTCCCCGGTGACATCACGGCGGAGGATTATCTCGCGCTGGGCGCCACGGACGTGTTCGCATTTGGGCCGATCCTCATTCAGGACGGGGTCAGGGACGAGCGGCTGGAAAAAGCCTGGAACTCCTACGAGCCGCGCAGCGCGATCGGGCTGGTCGCGCCCGGCCACGCGGTGGGCATTCTCGTGGAAGGACGCAACAAGCGCTCCGACGGCATGCCGCTGCGATTTGTGGCCGACCGCCTGCTGGAGCAGGGGTGCGTGATGGCCTATAACCTGGACGGCGGGCAAACCGCCGCGATGATCTTTCTGGGCAAAAACGTGATGGACCCGGGCACGTACAACGGCTTCCACAAGACGCGCACGCAGCCGGACATCATCGGTATCGGTTCGTATGAAGGGCTTGAACTGCCTACGAAATGACGCTCCTGATCTCGTCCACAATGCCGCCCAGCGGATACTCGACTTTCGCCACCACCCGGCCCTGCGGCTTCACAGCGCGCGGCACGCCGGTGAACTGGTGCGCGAGTGACTGCAGTTCCCTTATGTCCAGCACCGGCAGCCCGGCGGCCGCCAGACCGGCCTTGAGCTCCGGCCGCCTGGGGTTGACCGCCACGCCGCGCTGGGTGACCAGCACATCCACCGCGCTGCCCCGGGTGGTAACCGTCGTGACCTTGTCCATGATGATGGGCAGGCGCGCGCGGAACAGCGGCGCCACGATCAGCGACAGCCTCGCGCCCTCGGCGGTGTCGCTGTGCCCGCCGGATCCGCCCATGATGTAGCCGTTGGAGTCGGTGTGCACGTTGACGTTGAAGTCAAGGTCGATTTCCGTCGCGCCCAGCACCACGGCGTCCAGGGATTTGACCGCGCAGGATCTGGCGTTGGGGCTTGCGTACCGTTCGGCGGAAATTTCCTGGTGCTGGGGGTTGTCGCGGATGGATTCCACCGCGGTCAGGTCAAAGCACTGCACGTCCAGCAGCTGCGCAAAATAGCCTTCCTTTAGCATGTCCACCAGATACCCGGTGATGCCGCCCAGGCCAAAACTGCCCTGGATGCCTTTGGCGCGCAGGATGGGCTTGAGGTATTCAGTCACCGCAAGCGACGCGCCGCCGGCACCCGTCTGGAAGGAAAAGCCGTCCTTCATCAAGCCCGAATGCTCGATCACCTGGGCGGCCAGCCGCGCGATGGACAGCCCCACCGGGTCGCGCGTGATGCGCGTGGTGCCCGACACAATGCCCTTGGGGTCGCCGATGGACGGCACCTGCACCACGATGTCCACGTCGGTTTCCTCAATCGGGCAGGGCGAAAGCGGGTAGGGCATGACGTGGTCGGTGATGACCACGACTCTTTTTGCATACCGCGCGTCGGGCATCGCGTAGCCCAGCGAGCCGCAGGCCGCCGGGCCGCTGACGCCATTGGCGTTGCCCATGCTGTCGGCCGCAGGCGCGGCGATGAACGCCACGTCGATGACCACCCGACCCGACGCGATGGCCGCCGGGCGTCCGCCGTGGCTGCGGAATATTACGGGCTTTTCAAGGACGCCCTCGGAGATCGCCCTGCCGATGCCGGCGGACATGTAGTTGGTTTCGATGCCGGTCACCACGCCGGACTTGATATGGTCCAGCAGCGGGAGATGCACATCAAACAGGGAGCTGGCCTGTAGTGTCAAGTCGCGGATGCCCTGGCGCGCGGCTTCGGCCAGCACGAGGTTGAGCACCCCGTCCCCGTTGCGCAGGTGGTGGTGGAAGGAAATGGTCATCCCGCTTTGCAGGCCGCTTGCCCTGATGGCGTCGGCCAGGTTGGACGTCAGCTTGTTCACGGCTCGGTTCCCTCCAATCCCAGGCTGCGCGCGCCGTCCAGCAGCCGCCGCGCGCGGTCGACAATGGGCTTGTCCACCATCTTGCCGCGCAGCGATACGGCGCCCTTGCCCTGCCGCTCGGCCTCCCGGATGGCGAGCAGCACCTCGCGCGCGTAGACGATTTCGTCCTCCGTCGGCGTAAAGGCGGCATTGACGGCCGCCACATGGCGCGGCGAGATCACCGCCTTGCCGGAAAAGCCCAGCGCGCGGGCGAGCTTAGCGTCCGCGCTGACCCCTTCCATATCGTCCACATCGGTAAAGGGCGTGTCATATACTTCGATGCCCGCCGCGCGCGCCGCCATGACCACCCGGCCGCGGGCGTACAGGATTTCCTGCCCCTGCTTGCTGCGCACGGCCTGCAGGTCGCTGGACAGATCCTCCGCGCCCAGCAAAATGCCCTTGACGCGCGGGTCGCATCCGGCGATGGAAAAGGCGTTTTCGATGCCCAGCGCCGTCTCCAGCAGCGGCAGCAGCCCGATGGCGCCCGCGGGCACGCCCTCCACGCGCTCGGCATCCGCAACGGTTCTGGAGATCACGGCCACTTCATCCGCGTCCGCCACCTTGGTGGGCATGATCAGGCTGGGCTGCAGCGGCACGATGGCGGCGATGTCCTGCCTAAAATCGTCCGTGGCCAGCGGGTTGACGCGCACGACCACCTCCACGCGCAGGTCGCGCATCGCGCGCAGGGCGTTGCGCACCAGCAGGCGCGCCGCGTCCTTTTCATTGGGCGCAACCGCGTCCTCCAGGTCAAAGATCACCGCGTCCGCGCCGTGGATGTCCGCGCTGACCAGCATGCCGGGGTTGTTGCCCGGGATAAACAGCAAACTCCGCCTCATGCGTCCCCACCCGCCCTTCGCACCGCGGCTTCCACGCGCGCGGCGATCGTGCAGTCCAGCGCGCCCATGTCGTTTAGGCGCACCACGGCGTCCGTCACCTGAAGCCGAGACAGCGTGTCCAGCACGGTTTCCCTGATCTGCCCGCCGAACTGGGCGAGCACCACCGACTCCACATGCACCTGGATGCCGCTGCCGGGCGCCACCGTGACGAGCACATCGTTTGATTCCAGCGTCCCTGCCGACGCGGTTTTGTGAATAAGCATGAAGCGCCTCCGCTGTGCCGACAATACCGGCGTTCTGTCCCAAGGATAGCGATTTCGCGGAGAAATGTAAACCCATTCGGTTGACACGCCTTATGCGTCAAGGCTATGATGGACTTAACAAAACGGATAGGGGGCATCCTGATGAAAGAGATTCGTCTGGGGATGATCGGACAGGGCATCATCGCACAGTCGCACCTTGATGAGTACGCCAAAATGGCGGGCGTCAAGGTCGTCGCGGTGTGCGACATCCTCAAGGACAAGCTGGAGGCGTCGGCCAAAAAACACGGCGTCGAACACATCTATGAGGATTACCGGGAGCTGTTGAAGCGCGATGACATCGACGCGGTGGACGTGTGCCTGCACAACAACCTGCACGCGCCGATCTCCTGCGAGGTGATGCTGGCGGGCAAGGACTGCTACTGCGAAAAGCCGATGGCCGGCTCCTACAAGGACGCCAAGGCCATGTATGACCTGGCCAAGGAGCTGGGGCGCAAGCTGCACATCCAGCTGGCGTTCCTGTACACGCCGGACACCCGCGCGGCGCGCAAGCTGATTGACGCGGGCAAGCTGGGCAGGATATACCACGTGCGCAGCAAGGGATACCGCCGGCGCGGCCGCCCGTTTGTGGACGGATATGCTGAAAAGGAGTTTAACTCCATGCACATGGCCGGCGGCGGCGCGCTGTACGACATGGGCGTGTACCACATCTCCCAGCTGCTGTACCTGCTGGGCAACCCCAGGCCGCTGCGCGTGTCCGGGCGCACGTACCAGGAAATCCCGATGGACGAAAAGCGCAAAAAGGAGTCCGGCTTTGACGTGGACGAGCTGGGCGTGGGCTTCGCGCGCTTTGCGGACGGTCTGACGATGGACGTGATTGAATCCTGGGCCATCCACGCCCCGCCCTTTGGGGGCAGCGTGATCGCGGGCTCCCTGGGCGGCGTGTGCCTGGACCCGTTTGGGTACTACTTCTCGGACGCCGACATGACCCTGAGCGCCACGGCGGACATAAGCGCCGACGAGTACCGCAATCATCAGCTCAACCCCGAAATGGCATACCATGACAGCAGCCAGAAGCACTGGGTGGCCGCGCTGCGCGGGCAGGTGCCGCTGCTGAATACGGCGGAGATCGCGCTGAACACCATGTTCCTGTCCGAGGGCATCTTTCTGTCCGGCAAGCTGGAGCGCGAGGTGACCGCCGATGAGATCGAGGCGATGTCCGTATCCACCTCGCTCAAAACGCAGGACACGCCCTTCGGCACGCTGACGTACAAGCCCTGGCCGTTCAAATAAGGAGGCAGCATGGACAATATTTCAATCGCGTCCTATTCCTTCCACGGGTTGCTGAACCAGAACCGCATCGACGTGTTCTCCTACCTGGAAAGCGTGCGCTACCGCTACCATGTGGGCTGGGCAGACATATGGAACGGGTTTTTCAAGTCCAACTACGACACGGACTACCTCAAGGCCATCCGCGAGGGCCTGGACGAGCGCAACCTGAAGCTGGCCAGCCTGTGCTGCGACTGGGCGCACCCGTGGGATGACGACCCCGACCAGCGCGAAAAGAACCACCAGACCGCGCTGGACTGCCTGAAGGCGGCTGAAATTTTGGGCGCGAAAACCGTGCGCTTTGACATCGGCGTGCGCGAACGGGACGTCACCCAGGAGCAGTGGGATCTGGTGACCAGGCGGTTTAAGGAGTACGCCAAGCGCGGGGAGAACGCGGGCTTCATGGTGGGCGCGGAAAACCACTGGGGCGCCTCCCGCCGGCTGTCGGTGCAGCGCGAGCTGCGCGAACGCGTGAATTCCCCGGCGTTCGGCATGCTGCTGCATCTGGGCAACTGGGACCTGGCCGAGGGCGAGACGCTGGACGGAAACGACGTGCTGGCCGCGCCGATTGCCGCGCACACGCATGTGGATTATGAGCACGCCCATGTGGCCGAAACCTGCCTGCCGCCGCTGCGCGAGGCAGGCTACAAGGGCGTGTGGGGGCTGGAGCACCATACGTCGGTGGATGAATACAAGAAAGTCGCCAGGCAGCTGGCCGAAATCCGCCTGGCCAACGTGTAAGCGCCATGGCGGAGCTGCTCTCTTTCACCCGCGCGCTGCCCACCGAGCTGTTTGCCCTGCGCATCGCGCTGGAGGACGGCCGGATCACTGCGCGGGTGGATAGCACGCGCTACCCCGACCTGACCGACATCCAGATGGACACCCAGTTGAGCCGCCAGTTCATGATGGCGCTGGACAGGGTGGGCATCCAGCGGTGGGAGCGCTCGCATGTGGACCCGTTCGGGCCGGGCGGCGAGGTGTGGACGCTGACCTACCGCCGACCGGGCGAGCCGGACGTGGTGGTGGAAGGCGACCGCGCGCACCCGGACAACTGGGAGGAGTTTTTGAAGGTTGTGGACATGCTGGTGCCCCAGTCCACGCCCAGACCCATTGACTTGATCACGCTGGCGGTGTCGCGCGATGTCACGGTGCTGGACGGCGAGGGGCACCCGTTGACCCAGCCGTATGAGCAGCTGTTGACCATCCGGCGGCATCCCGGCTCGGTCACCGTCACGCGCACCGAAGCCGGCGACCACGCCTATACGCTGCGGCTGAAGCTGAAGCGCGCGGTTGGGCATTTCCTGGACAGCTGCGCGCTGATGTTCCGCCGCCAGCTTTGGATGCCCTCGGCTGACGCGACGGGCGCGGCGTCCTTCAAGCTCACGGTGCGCCGCCGCGGGCAGCCGGAGGATGTGTGGTCAGGCGTATACGCCCGCAACGTGCTGCCGCCGGAGTGGCCGGTGTTTATGGAGCGGTTCCGCGAGTTTCTGGGGTTTTATGCCAACCCCGGCGAAATGTTTGACGAGGATGCCTATGGCCACGGCGCGCGCCCGGGCGAGCTGATCTACCTGACCGTGCACGTGGGCAAGCTGAACCGCGCGCTGAGCTACCGCACGGAGGACGACACCATCCGCAGCGGCGACCGCGTGCTGGTGCCGCTGGGGCAGGAAAACCACCCGGTGGAAGGCCGGGTGGCCAGTGTGGGCTATTATACGCCGGACGAAGTGCCCTGGCCGCTGGATGAAACCAAAATGGTGCTGCGCGTCATGCGCGGGGAGAACAAAAAGGACACGCCGGAGGCGGACTGATTATTTCGCCACGATATCGTCGCGCAGCCGGTACAGCACCGCGCCGCGCGTGCGCTGGCAGAAGGCATCGACAAACCAGCCGATGTCTTTTTTTGCGTCAAACTGCACATATCCATAGCGCTCGCCATTGCGGGTCGTGCCGTTCATGTTGCTGTCCGTCCAGGTGACCTGGTTGGTGTCCGGGTCATAATCCTGGGTGAACACCAGGCTGTGCGCGCCCACGCCATAGGCGTAGTCAGCCGACATCTGGAAAAAGTCGCCCTTTTGCAC
>JAGVSV010000211.1 GCA_019137115.1 Bacillota bacterium | reverse complement strand
CGAGATTTTCTACAACCCGCGCCACGCCTACACCCGCGGCCTGCTGCGCTCCATCCCCAAGATGACCGACCAGCACGAAAAGCTGGTGCCCATCGCGGGCTCGCCGGTTGACCTGCTCAACCTGCCGCAGGGGTGCGCATTTGCCGCCCGGTGCGACCAGGCCATGCGCATCTGTCTGACGGAGCAGCCGGCCGAGATCTGGATCAATGACGAACACCTGGCCTCCTGCTGGCTGAACGTCAAGCAGGTCTACGACGAGCACGCAGGGGAGGTGAGCTGATGGCGCATCTGCTGGAAGTGGAAAACCTGAAGCAATACTTCCCGATCCGCACCGGCTTCTTCCGCAAGATACCGCTCAAAGCGGTGGACGATGTTTCCTTCCACATCGACGAAGGCGAAACACTGGGGCTGGTGGGCGAGTCAGGCTGCGGCAAAACCACCGTGGGCCGCTCGATCCTGCACCTGTACAAGCCCACCGGCGGCACCGTGCGCTACCGCGGCGAGGCCATCAATGAAGACAACATCCAGGCGCACCGCCGGCAGATGCAGGTGGTGTTTCAGGACCCATACTCCTCGCTCAACCCGCGCATGACGGTGTCGGACATTGTGGGCGAAGCGCTAGACATCCACAAGCTGTACGGCAGCCGCACGGAGCGCACCGAGCGCATCAACGAGCTGTTGCAGCTGGTGGGATTAAACGCTGACCACGCGCGCCGCTACGCGCATGAGTTCTCCGGCGGCCAGCGGCAGCGCATCGGCATCGCCCGCGCACTGGCTGTCATGCCGGAGTTTATCGTGTGCGACGAGCCAGTGTCTGCGCTGGACGTCTCCATCCAGGCGCAGGTGATCAACACCTTTGAGGAGCTGCAGCAGCGCCTGGGGCTGGCGTATCTGTTCATCGCGCACGATTTGATGGTGGTCAAACACATCAGCCACCGCATCGCGGTCATGTACTTGGGTAAGATTGTAGAGACCGCGGGTTCCTCGGAGCTGATCAACCATCCGGCGCACCCGTACACGCGGTCGCTGATATCGGCCATCCCCATCCCGGACCCGGACACCGCGCGCACGCGCACCCGGATCGTGCTGGAGGGGGACGTGCCCAGCCCCCTGAACGTGCCCAGCGGATGCTCGTTCCGCACGCGCTGCCCCTTTGCGACCGAACAATGCGCGGTTGAAACCCCGCAGCTGGAGGACATCGGGGCCGGCCATCAGGCCGCCTGCTGGAACCTGGACAAGATACCTTAAGCAGTTCACCTGAACTGTTGAAATAGGGAATAATTCAATGGAGGTACCCATGGACAACAAGACGAACCCCGAGGCGAAGAACAAGACAATCAATGTCATCCTCGCCATCCTGCTGGTGGCAGCAGTTGTGTTCGCTGGTGTAATGTACAACCAGAAGAACGACCTGGACAAGCAGGTCGCCGACATGACCGCGCAGATCAAGACCCTGAAAAAGGATCTGGAGACCGTCAAGGGCGAAGCCGCGGCCGCTGAGATGGCCCGCGCCGAAGCCGAACTGGCCGCCGAGCGCGCCAAAGGCCCCACGCCGAACTGGGCTCCCTATGACGATCTGATCAACCAGATCAAGACCACGGCGGACTTTGCCAACCGCGTCACGCTGATGCACCAGGCAGAGGACATGCTGATGGACACCGGCGCCATCGTGCCGATCTACTACTACAACGACCTGTTCATGAAGAAGGAGCCGGTGAAAGGTTTCTTCAGCAACAACTATGGCAACAAGTTCTTCCTGTACGCCACCAATGGTGACAGCGACACGTTGCGCATCAACCTGGCCAGCGAGCCGGACAAGCTTGACCCGGCGCTCAACAGCAGCGTTGACGGCGCGGGCCTGGCGATCAACTCCTTTGGCGGTCTGTACACCTACAACGCCGAAGGCGTGCTGTCGCCCAACTTCGCCACCGGCGTTACGGTGTCCGAGGACGGCCTGACGTATGAGTTTGCCATCCGCGAAGGCCTCAAATGGTCTAACGGCGATCCGCTGACCGCCAAGGACTTTGAGTATTCCTGGAAGCGCGCCGCAGCCCCCGAGACGGCAGCGGACTACTCCTACATGCTCAACAGCGTGGAAGGTTACTACACCTATGCCGAGAACGCCGATGGCACCGGCGCCTACAACCTGGTGGATGACCAGTACGTGGCAGTGGAGCCGGACGAAGACGGCAACACCGCCGGCGGCTATGACCTGGCGCCCGCGCTGAACGTGACGGCATCGGAAGATGGCCTGACCCTGACGGTCAAGCTGTCCACCCCCACGGCGTACTTCCTCGACCTGGCCGCGTTCCCGGTGCTCTTCCCGGTGCACCAGGCGTCCGTGGAAGCCGCGGAAGGCTACAAGGATGAAGCCGGCAACGTCGTCAACCCCGGCGCATGGGCGCTGGAAGCGGGCTTTGTGACTTCAGGTGCCTTCACGCTGGAAAGCTGGGCGCACAACGAGAGCATGGTTTATGTGAAGAACCCCAACTTCTGGGATGCCGAGAACGTGAAGCTCGAAAAGCTCGAGTTCATGCTGTCTTCTGACGAGACGGCCATTTACGCCGCCTACAACGCGGGCGACCTGGACTTCATCGACACCGTGCCGCAGGACGAGATCAAGGGCCTGCTGGAGTCCCAGAACCCCGAGTTCCAGGTGGTCAACCAGCTGGGCACCTACTACATCAACTTCAACGTCAAGTCCAAGCTCTTTGAGGGCAAGACGGTTACCGAAGCCGCCAACATGCGCAAGGCGTTCGGTCTGCTGATCGACCGCCCCTACATCGTGGAGAACATCGGTCAGACCGGTCAGCAGGTAGCGACCAGCTTCATCCCCGCCGGCATGCTGGATGGCAACAACGGCATCTTCAAGGACGCCGCTGGCTGGCAGTACCCGGTGGGCGACGGCTACTTCCCGGTGGAGCGTGACCTGAACGGCGCCATCGAGCTGCTCAAGGCCGCCGGCTACCAGTTTGACGACGGCAACAAGCTGTCCGCCGAGACCCCGATCAACTTCGAATATGTCACTAACCCGAGCGCCGGCCACGTTGCGATTGCCGAAACCGTCCAGCAGGACCTGGCGGAAGTGGGCATCACAATGAGCATCAAGACGCTGGAGTGGAACGTGTTCCTCAACGAGCGCAAGGCTGGCAACTATGACGTGGCTCGCAACGGCTGGATCGCGGACTTCAACGACCCGATCAACATGCTGGAAATGTGGACCACCGCCAGCGGCAACAACGACGTGCAGTTCGGCAAATAAGCACACCGGTTCCCAACGAAAAGGCACCCCGCGCGGGGTGCCTTTTCCAATGGGACAAGCGTCCAATGAGATCAGTTCTCCGGCACCTGCACCACCTTGATCAGATTGGTGTTGCCGGTTTTGGCAAGCGGCACGCCCGCGGTTAAGACCACCGTGTCGCCCGGGGCGACCAGTTTGGCATTCCGCGCGACGTAGACCGCCTGCTGGAACAGCACGTCGGTCACGCGCTCCTCCGGCATGATCAGCGGCGTGACGCCCCAGGACAGGCTGAGCTGGCGGCGCGTGACTGCCTCCGGCGTGCAGGCCACAATGGGCATGCTGGGGCGGAAGCGGCTGATCATGCGCGCGGTGGTGCCTGACTTGGTGACCGAGATGATCGCCGTGGCGTTCAGGCGGTAGGCGATCAGGCACGTCGCGTGGCTGATCGCGTTGGTGATGCTCTCCTGCGCGCCGGTCAATGTGTGCTCCACAAAGCGCTTAGCGTAGTTGATGTCCTGCTCGGTGCGCTCGGCGATGCGCGCCATCGTGCGCACTGCCTCCACGGGATATTTGCCGTTGGCGGTTTCGCCGGAGAGCATCGTGGCGCTGGTGCCGTCATAGATCGCGTTGGCCACGTCGGTGATCTCCGCTCGGGTAGGCCGCGGGTGCGTGCCCATGCTTTCCAGCATCTGGGTGGCGGTGATCACCGGCCGCCCGGCCATGGAGCCCAGGCGGATGATCTGCTTTTGCAGCACGGGGATTTCCTCCAGCGGCACTTCGACCCCCAGGTCACCGCGGGCCACCATAATGCCATCGCTGTGCTGGATGATCTCCCCGATGTTGGCGACCCCTTCGGCGTTCTCAATCTTGGCGATCAGGCGGATGTGCTGCCCGCCGTTGCGGTCCAGCAGCGTGCGCATCTGCAGCAGGTCCTCCGCGCTGCGCACAAAGGAGGCCGCTACATAGTCAAACCCGGTGCGGATGCCAAACAGCAGGTCGTCCTCGTCCCGTTGGTCGATGTACGGCAGGCCCAGCCGGACGCCGGGAATATTGACGCCCTTGCGGTCGGACAGCGGCCCGCCGGACACCACGCGCGTGTGAATGTCCTGGCCGTCCACGTCCTCCACGCGCAACTCTATATTGCCGTCATCAATCAAGATGCGTGTGTGGTCGCCCAAGTCGTGGGCCAGCTCCGGGTAGGTGATGGACACGATGTTGGCATCGCCCTGCACCGGCCGGCCGGTCAGCGTGAAGCGATCGCCTACGTTCAGCATGACCCTTCCCTCGGCAAACGTGCCCAGGCGCACCTCCGGCCCACGGGTATCCATCAGCGCCGCCACCGGCTCGCCCATGTCGTTGCGCACGCGGTCCAACTCCTGCAGCATCGCCAGATGTGACGCATGCGTGCCGTGGGAGAAGTTGAAGCGGGCCACGTTCATCCCGGCTTCCATCATCTGCCGGATAACAGGCGCGGTGTTGGACGCGGGGCCCAGGGTGCAGACAATTTTCGTTTTGCGCATCATGACCTCATTTTTTGCAAAGCAAAGGCCCGCCGGGGCGGGCCCTGTGGGACAAAGTTACTTGCTGTAGGCAACCGCGTCCGGACTCATCATTTTGGCCCAGGTTTTCTCACCCACCACACCGTCCACCTTCAGGCCGTTCAGCCGCTGGAACTTGCGCACCGACAGGTACAGCGTATAGTTGAACACGCTGTCCAGGGAGCCGGCGTAGTATTTGAGCTCCGTCAGCCGCTTCTGCATGACCAGGATGTCCGGGCCCTTGTCGTCCTTGATCAGCCGGAATACCTTGATGGCAGGATCGGCCGGGGTGGCCTTGTCCGCCGGAATCGCGGCCGCGCCCATCAGCGCGTCCCAAGTGATGGGGCCCACCACGCTGTCCACCTTGATCAGGTTTTTGGCCTGGAAAGCGCGTACGCACAGGACGGTGTAGTAGCCAAACTTGCCGTCCACCGTGCGGGTGTAATAGCCCAGGGCGGCCAGCCGCTGCTGCAGTTTGGTCACCTCGGGGACGCTGTCGCCGTACTTCAGGCGCAGCACCGACGTGGGCACGGAGGACACCTTGCCAATCGCGTTGACGCTGAACAGCCGGGCCCATGTGCCGTCGCCCACGATGCCGTCGGCGGTCAGGTAGTTGTTGCGCTGGAAGGCGATGACCGCGTAGTAGGTGCTGTCAAAATAATTGCCATCGCTGGCGTAAGCGAAGTACCCCAGCTCGCGCAAGCGGTCCTGCACCTGGGTGACCTGCGCGCCGGAGCTGCCGTAGGTGAGTTTGAGCGGGGCGGGCGCCGGCACGCCCATGGCGGGCCCCATGCCCAGGGCGTTCAGCGTCTCGGGCCCGGCCACGCCGTCTACCTTCAGCCCGTTGTTCTTCTGGTAGGCGCGCACCGCCTGGTACAACAGGTAGCCGAACTTGCTGTCAATTTCGCCGGTGTAGTAGTTCAGGTTGGCCAGTTTGAGTTCCAGCAGCCCAACCCGCGGGCCCGTGTCGCGGTATTTGAGCAGTTCCGCCGTTGCCGGGACAAGCACCGCGAGGCACATGATCACGGCCAGCAAAAGTGCCGTCAACTTCCTCTTCATACCCGCACCTCATTTCCTATGTTGACAGGTCCAAAATGACGTTCTGTCTCTCCATTATAGCCGGGCGGGTACCCAAAGCAAGGGCAAACGTGTAACAATGCGTGACGAAAAGGCTTCAAAACTGTGAAATGTATGTCATGGACGCTCCTGCAAACGCTTCAGATACATTAAGGCTTCCACCACGGACGTGACATGCAGCAGGTTTTGATCCTTCACCTTGCCTTCCCGGTCCTTGGGGCAGATCACGCGCGTAAAGCCCAGCCGCCTGCACTCCGCCAGCCGCCGCTGCAGGTTGGGGATGGGACGGATTTCGCCCGCCAGCCCCACCTCGCCCATCACGGCGACGTCCTTGGGCAGCGCAATATCACTCAGCGAAGACGCCACCGCCAGACACACCGCCAGGTCGGCGGCGGGTTCGCCCAGCGACAGCCCGCCGGCGACGTTGATGTACACATCCTGGTTATATAGCTTCAGCCCCGCGCGCTTTTCCAGCACCGCAAGCAGCAGTGCGATGCGCGCCTGATCCATGCCGTTGACCGTGCGTTTGGGGGAGGGGTAAAAGGACTGCGCTGCCAGCGCCTGGATGTCCACCAGCACCGGGCGGCTGCCCTCCATCCCGCAAAACACCGCCGACCCGCTGACGTTGGCCGCGCGCGACGCAAGCAGCGTCTCGGACGGGTTGGGTACCGGCAGCATGCCCTGCCCGGTCATTTCGAAGATGCCCAGCTCGTTGACCGAGCCAAAGCGGTTCTTGACCGCCCGCAGCAGCCGGTACTCGCGCTGGTAATCGCCCTCAAAGTACATCACCACGTCCACCATGTGCTCCAGCACGCGGGGGCCGGCGATGGCGCCCTCCTTAGTGACATGCCCCACCAGAAACACCGAGCAGCCGGTGGTTTTGGCGTAGCGCATCAGTAGGGACGCGCATTCCCGCACCTGACTGACCGAGCCCGGCGCGCTGGCCATCTCCGGCCGGTACATGGTCTGGATGGAGTCAATCACCACACAGTCCGGTGCCAGCGCGTTCAGCTTCTGCTCGATCATGTCCATCGCGTTCTCGGCCAGCACCAGGAAATTGTCCTGCCCGGCGCCCAGGCGCGCGGCGCGCAGCTTCAGCTGGCGGGCGCTTTCCTCGCCGCTGACGTACAGCACGCGCTGCCCCATGCGCGACAGCGACGCACACACCTGCAAAAGCAGCGTGCTCTTGCCCACGCCGGGCTCACCGCCCATCAGCAGCAGCGACCCTTCCACCAGCCCGCCGCCCAGCACGCGGTCAAACTCCGGGATGCCGGTGGGGTGGTGGGATTCCTCACCGGCTTCAATATCCGCAATGCTCTGCGCCTGCGCGCCGGTGCCGGCGCGCTGTTTGAGGGGCTTTCCGGC
>JAGVSV010000263.1 GCA_019137115.1 Bacillota bacterium | reverse complement strand
CTTTGAATCATGCGTGCTCCTCCGGGGCGCTGAACACATTTGGGTCGCGCCACGCCACGTGGCCGCCCGCGATGGTCAACAGGCATGTTCCGTACACCCGCATGCCCTCAAACGGCGTGGCATGCCCCTGGGACAGGAAATCCGCCCCGCGCACCGTGTAGGCTGCGCCCAGGTCAAACAGCGTCCAGTCATCCTTGTGCGTGATGCCGAAGCGCGCGTTGGGCGCATCAACCATTGCTTGCAGCAACCTGGACAGCGGCAGCACCCCCGTACGCACCAGCCCCGTGTACAGCGCGGCGAACGCCACCTCCAGCCCCACCACGCCGTTCAGGCTGCCCGCAAACTCGCCCGCCTTTTCGTCCGCGCTGTGCGGCGCGTGGTCGGTGGCAATCATGTCGATCGTGCCGTCCAACAGACCCGCGATCAGCGCTTCCTGGTCGTCCACATCGCGGATGGGCGGGTTCATCTTGAACCTCCCATTGTCGATCAGCTGCGTGTCATTCAGCAACAGGTAATGGGGCGCGGTTTCGCACGTGACGTTGACGCCGCGCGCCTTGGCGTTGCGGATCAGCGCCACGCTCTCCTTGGCGGATACGTGGCACACGTGGTACATGCAGCCGGTTTTTTCGGCCAGCGCAAGGTCGCGCTGTACCTGCCGCCACTCGCTTTCGGAAGGAATGCCCGGAAGGCCATTCGCCTTTGCCCATGCGCCGTCATGCGCCCGGCCGCCGCCCACGAGGCGGTCATCCTCGCAGTGCGCAGCGATCACGCGGTTCAGGCGCTTTGCCTGAACCATGGCTTGCTCCATCAGGGCATCGTTCTGCACGCCCTTGCCGTCATCGCTGAACCCGCACACATCCGGTGCCATCGCGTCCATGTCGCTGAGCGTCTCTCCCTGCTGGTTCACCGTGATTGCCCCATAGGGCAGCACGCGGATAAACGCGTCCCGGTTGATTAGCGCCAACTGCTCGGCCAGATGTGCCGCGCTGTCGGGCACCGGGCGCAGGTTGGGCATCGCACACACGGTGGTATATCCGCCGCGCGCGGCCGACCGCGTGCCGGACGCCATCGTCTCCTTATACGAAAAACCGGGCTCCCTCAGATGTACATGGACATCGGTGAAGCCCGGAAACAAATGCAAATCGCGGCCGCTGATCACGGGAAGGGGGCCATGGGGATGTTCGGATGGGTCCTGCAGACGGCCGTTATCGAAAACAAGATCCCTGCGCCCCTCCCCATCGGCGCCTGGTATACGCACCCCGGCCAACAGACAGCGCATCGCACGCACCTCGTTTAATCGTCCGCGGGCGCCATCGCCGCGCGTCGGGGCATCTTAGCAAGGCGGCGGTCGGCTGTCAAGGGCTGGGACAAAAAAATCCGTACAAAAAACCTTCCGCACAAGAAAATGTACGGAAGGCGTGCGGTCAGCGGTTTACGCGCCCACGACCGCCTTGATGCGGCGGACGCCTGCGGAGGAGCTTTCCTCCTTCTGGATTTTGAAGCTCTTCAGATCGCCCGTGTTGTCCGCGTGCGGGCCGCCGCAGATTTCCATGGAAAAATCGCCCATTTTGTACACGCGCACGCGCTCGCCGTACTTGCTTTCAAACAGGCCGATGGCACCCAGTTCCTTGGCTTCGTCCACCGTCATTTCCTTCATGGTGATCGGGGACTTTTGCGCGATCGCCTCGTTGACCAGCTTCTCCACCTCGGCCAGCTCCTCCGGGGTCATCTTCCGGCCAAAGGTAAAGTCAAAGCGCAGACGCTCCGCCGTGATGTTGGAGCCCTTCTGGTGCACGTCATTGCCCAGCACCTTGCGCAGCGCGGCGTGCAGCAGGTGTGTGGCGGTGTGCAACCGAGTGGTCTGTTCGCTGGCGTCGGCCAGCCCGCCCTTGAAGCGGTGCTCGGCGCCTGCCTGCGAGGTCTCCTGGTGCTGGCGGAAGCGCTCGTTGAAGGCTTCCTGGTCGACCTCCAGCCCCCGCTCGTGCGCCATTTCCATGGTCATCTCAATCGGGAAGCCGTAGGTGTCGTACAGCTTGAACGCGTCCCGGCTGTCCATCGTGCGCAGGCCGTCGGAAAACTCCTTCAACTTGTCGCCAAAGCCCTCGATCACGGCGATGGCGTCGGTGAAGGCCTTGATGTCACCGGCCATTGTCTGCAGCTCGGGCGTGGGTCGCAGGCTGCTGCCCACGTTGCGGGCCACTTCCTGCGCCTGACGCAGGCGATCCAGCATGCCGCTGGTTACCAGCTGCTCGCGCAGGGTGTCCTGCATGGTGCGGAAGGTGTCCGCCGTGGCGCTGATGCGCGCAAACACCTTCTCAAACTCCCGCGTGCCCTGGGTCAGCGTGCGCTGGAAGCGCTTTTCCTCCAGCAGCAGCTGCTCCAGCACAAAGGCGCTGTTTTGCTCCAGCTCGGGGTACACATTTTTGTACTGGTCGATGATCACCTGCGCGATGTCCGCGGTGAAGCCCTCCTGCAGGCCCAGCTGCATGCCAAAGCGCACCGCGCGGCGGATCAGCCGCCTCAAAACATACCCCTGGTCGACATTGCTGGGGGTCACCGCGCGCGGGTCGCCCAATATAAAGGTGGCGGTGCGCATGTGGTCGGACACGATGCGGAACGCGCGGGTGGTTTCTTCATCAGCGCCCGCGTATTCCTTGCCCGACAGCTCCCCGATTTTGGCCAGGATGGGCGCAAACAGGTCGGTGTCGTAGACCGATTTCTTGCCGTTCAATACCAGCACCGTGCGCTCCAGTCCCATGCCGGTGTCCACGTTCTGCTGGCTCAAGGGCTCATAGGCGCCGTCCTTGCGCTTGTTGTACTGCATGAACACGTCGTTCCAGATTTCCAGGTAATGCCCGCAGGAGCAGGCTGGCGTGCAATCCGGGCCGCAGGCCGGCGTGTCGGTGATCAGGAACATCTCGGTGTCCGGGCCGCATGGGCCGGTCAGGCCGGCCGGGCCCCACCAGTTGTACTGGCGCGGCAGGTAGAACAGCCGCTCCTCCGGCACGCCGCAGGCGCGCCACAGGTCATGGCTTTCGGTATCGCGCGGCGCGGTCTCGTCGCCCTCAAACACGCTGAACGCCAGGCGCTCCGGGTCGATGCCCAGCCAGTTTGTGTCAGTTAAAAACTCCCAGCTCCAGGGGATCATTTCCTTTTTGAAGTAATCGCCCAGGCTCCAGTTGCCCAGCATCTCAAAAAACGTCAGGTGGCTTGCGTCGCCCACGTCGTCAATGTCGCCGGTGCGGATGCACTTCTGCACGTTGACCAGGCGCCTGCCGGCCGGGTGCTTTTGCCCCATCAGGTACGGCACCAGCGGGTGCATGCCCGCGGTGGTGAACAGCACCGTGGGATCATTTTCCGGGATCAGCGAGGCGGAGGGGATCACCGCATGCCCCTTCTGCTCAAAAAAGGACAGAAACAGGCGGCGCAGCTCGTCGCTGGAAAGCGTTTTCATCAATGTGCTCCTTTAGATATCCACGTGGTCGACAAACTGCAGCAACAGCTTGAGCGCGCCTTCCATGTCGCGCATGTCAATGGTTTCGCACGCGGAATGGACATACCGGCAGGGGATGGACAGCGTGCCCGTGGGTACGCCGGCGCGGGTGCGCTGGATCGCGCCGCCATCGGTGCCGCCAAAGGCCAGCACCTCGCGCTGTACCTTGACGCCGGCCAGCTCCGCCGCGCTAAACAGCGCGTCGCGCACCGCCGGGGTTGCCACCATGGAGCGGTCCATGATCTTGACCGCGGGGCCCTCGCCCAACTTGACCGCGGGCAGCTTGGTCTCCGGCGTGTCGCCCCATGCGGTCACGTCCAGCGCCAGCCCGATGTCCGGGTTGACGGCATAGGCGGCTACGGTCGCGCCGCGCAGGCCCAGTTCCTCCTGGGTGGTGAACACGCCCACGATGGTGTTTTTTTGTTCCTCGGCGTACTGCAAAAGCTCCACCAGCAGCGCGCAGGCGCAGCGGTCGTCCATGGCGGGGGAGGCCACCCGGTGCTTACCCAGGTTGAACACGTTGGGTGCGTACACCGCCACGTCGCCCAGGCTAACCTGGGCAGCCGCTTCCTCGGCCGTGGCCGCGCCGATGTCGATAAACAGGTTGTTGAGCGTCGGGGTGCCGGTCTCCTTGGGCTCCACCCAGCACACGCCGTTCATGCCGTTTTCAAACACCACATGGCGGCCGCGCACCATGTCCACGCCGATGCCGCCCACGTTGGTTACGCGCAGAAAGCCGTTGTCCTCAATGTGCGTCACGATCAGGCCGATGTGGTCCATGTGCGCGGCGATCATGATGCGCTTGCCGTTGTCGTCGGTGCCGAACTTTTCCACGATCAGGTTGCCCATCACGTCGGTCTTCATGGTGTCCACATGGCCTTCCAGCAGCCCCCGGATCACGTCGGCCACGCCATGTTCACTGCCCACGCCGCCGTAGGCCTCCAACAGGGTTTTCAAGGTATCGCGAAGCATGTCATGCCCTCCTTACAGGTTGTTGAGAAATGCCTGGGACAGCGCGAACTGCGCATCAATGTCAGAAACTTTCGCCACGCTGGCGCCGGAATGGATGTACCGGCAGGGGACGGACAGCACCACCGTGCGCGCCCCCATGCCCGCGCGCTGGTAGGCGCCGGCGTCATTGCCGCCGGTCACCGCGCGCTTGACCTGGTGGGGGATGCCTTCGCTGGTGGCCAGCGACAGCATGGTCTTGTATAACCCCCGGTCGGCCATGGACGCCCCGTCCATGAAGCTGACGCACACGCCCTGCCCGGCCTCGCACACGCGGGCGCGCTTGGGCACGTCGCCCACGTCGTTGGCCGCGGTGCCCTCCAGCACGACGGCGATGTCCGGCTGCAGGGAATACCCCGCGCCGCGCGCGCCGCGCAAGCCCACTTCCTCCTGGGTGACAAACGCGCAGGTCACGCGCGCTGCATACTTGCCCTCCAGGATGCGCAATAGGTTGAAACAGCCCACGCGGTCGTCCAGCGCCTTGGATACCACAAACCCGTCGCCAAAGGGCGTGTAGGGCGTGTCAAACGCGGCATAGGTGCCCACCGGGCACAGCCGCTCGGCTTCCTTCTGGTCCTTCGCGCCAATGTCGATGAACAGCTTGTCAAAGCCCAGCACGCGCTGCCGGTCCTCCGGGGATTGTAGGTGGATGGCCATCGCGCCGATCACGCCGGGGATGTTGTCCTTGCCCACGCGCACCCACTTGCTGACCGCCACGCGCGGGTCAATACCGCCCACGGGCATGATGCGCAGCAGGCCGTCGTCGGTGTGCCCGCTGATCAAAAAGCCGATCTCGTCCATGTGCGCGGAGAACACCACGTGCGGCAGCCGGTCGTCGGTGCCGTGTTTCGTGGCGATCACGTTGCCCGAGCGGTCGATGTACAGCTCATCGCACAGCGGCTTTGCGGCTTCCATGATCGCCTTGCGCAGCGCGCCCTCGTTGCCGGAGATGGCGTCAATGTCGGTCAACTGCTTCAAGTCCATAGCTCGTCCTCCCAGGAGGCGTCCGCCTCGGCGGCAAACTGGGCCAGCAGCCGCGCGGTTTCCTCCAGCGTGCGCAGGTCGAAGGTTTCCACCGTGGTGTGCATGTATTTCAGCGGCAATTCCAGCAGCGCAGTGGGCACACCGCCGGAGGACACCGCGATCTCATCGGCGTCCGTGGAGGTTGACCCGCGCGTCAAATCCGTCTGCACCGTTACGTTGATGCGCTCGGCGATGTCCGCCATCTTTTTGCGCACCACCGGGTGCAGGTACGGGCCCATCGCCAGCGCCGCGCTGGTCAATTCCTGCGTGCGCGAACGGGGTGCGTCCGGCGTCTGCGCGTGGCACACGTCCAGCGCCACCGCGAAATCCGGCTTGACCCCGTAGGTGGCCGTCACCGCGCCATAGCAGCCGATCTCCTCCTGGCAGGTGGCGACAAAGTACAAATCCGCCGTCGGGCGCATGCCCTTTAATAGCTGCATCGCGCGGTACATGATCGCCACGCACGCGCGGTCATCGGCGGTTTTGGTAGCAAAGCGCTTGTTTTTCAGCTCCACAAACCGCTGCTCCAGCTGCACCAGGTCGCCCACATGCACGTTCTCCGCCACCGCGTCATACGGCAGCCCCAGGTCGACGTACAGATCCTCG
The DNA here is from genome assembly GCA_019137115.1 of Bacillota bacterium. Lineage (GTDB taxonomy): Bacteria > Bacillota > Clostridia > Christensenellales > Aristaeellaceae > JAGVSV01. The sequence goes on along the minus strand of JAGVSV010000263.1, from coordinate 1,154 downwards.
CGCTTGTAGTTCTTCTGCCGGTCCTCCGGCGACAGCAGGTGAATCGCCTTTGCGCCGATCACGCCTTTGAGCTTCTGCCTGCCCAGTACGGTCACCACCATGCCCGGCAGGATGCGCGGGTCGACCCCGCCCACATTGCCCAGGCGCAGCGCGCCGTCTTCCTCAATGGCGCTGACCATCAGCCCGATCTCGTCCAGGTGCGCGGCGAACATCACCTTGGGCCCGTCGCCCCTGATGCGCGCAATGACCGATTGCACGCTGTCAATGCGCACCTCATCGGCATACGGCGCAAAGGCATCGGCGATATAGCGGGCCACCTCCTGCTCGCTGCCGGTGAGCCCCGGGATGGCCGTCACCTCGCGAAGGAATTGCTCAATGAGCATAAAACCCTTCCTTTCGTCGTAAGAAAACGCCTTCAAAAGGCCGGAAAAACAACGGAAGTATACCATCCGGCCGTTTGTTTTACAACCAAGCGCCATGATATAATGCCCGCACATGGAGGGCGAAATGGCGAGGAAACGGGTGGCATGGTACCGGTTGAAACACGTGCGCGTGCCTGTGCCGCTGTTCTTGGCGGTTTTGATGGTGGTCGTGTTCGTGGGCTGGCGGCTGCTGGCGATGCAACGCGGCGGCCTGGAGGCGCTGCACGCCACCGTGGTGCAAGCCAATGAGCTCTACGCTGCCGAGCAGCGGTCGGTGTCGGAACTTTCGCAGAAATTGCAGCTAACCACGCGGGATGATTTCATCGCCAACGAGGCGCGCACAAAATACGGCTACCTGTCGCCCGGCGAGATCCGCTATGTCGTGACCAACCCCGAGGTGCTCTGGGACAACTACACCGTGCCCCCGCCGGAAGCCAACCCGTGAGCGTCCCGCGCGCGGCGGTGGTGATCCTGGGCAGCAACTCCACCCGCCTGCTGGTTGCAGATGTGACAAAGGAACGCTCCAACCCCGTGCGCCGCCGCATCGAAACGCATCTGTTCCAGGGGTTGGACGCCGACGGGTTGCTGTCAACGGAAGCCATTGGGCGCGCCGCACAGTCAGCGGGCGACCTGTGCAAAATGGCGCGGGAAGCGGGCGCGGGCGCGCTGTTCGTGCTGGCGACCAGCGCCGCGCGCGAGGCGCGCAACGCCAACGAGCTGGCGCGGGCTGTG
>JAGVSV010000141.1 GCA_019137115.1 Bacillota bacterium | reverse complement strand
GTTGCGGCGCCCGCAGCGCCTGCGCCGGTCGCCACCGCACCCGCCCCTGCTCCCGCGCCCGCGCCTGCTAGGGCAGCCGCGCCCGTTGCCGGCGGCCAGCAGATCAAGAGCCCGATGCCGGGCACGATTCTTGACATCAGGGTCAAGGAAGGCAACCCCGTCAAGCGCGGCGACATCGTGATGATCCTGGAAGCCATGAAGATGGAGAATGAGATCCTTTCTCCGGCCGACGGCGTGATCGCGCAGATCCCGATTCAGCAGGGCGCATCGGTCAACGCCGGGGACATTCTGGCGGTCATCAAATAAGCTCGAAAGGCACTCGAAATGGATATTGTGAAAACCCTTCAGGGGCTGGCGAACGATTCGGCGATTTCGGGACTGATTCAGGACCCGAAAACGCTGATCATGCTGGCCATCTCGTGTATCCTGCTCTACCTTGCCATTGCCAAGAAATATGAACCGCTTTTGCTGATTCCCATCGCCTTTGGCATGCTGCTGGCCAACATCCCCTTTGCAGGGCTGATGGACCCGCCCCAGGCCCAGTTCTTTCTGGAAGCATTTCACGAAGGGAAGGCAGGCATCCCGGTTACGCTGTCGGCGGAGCTGATCCAGTCCCTCAACCAGGTGCCGGAATTGGCCGGCTCCCTTAAGGAAGGGATGACCATCTATCAGTACACCACCGCCGGTGGGCTTCTGTACTACCTCTATCAGGGCGTGAAACTGGGCATCTACCCCCCGCTGATTTTCATGGGCGTGGGTGCGATGACCGACTTTGGCCCGCTGATTGCCAACCCCAAATCGCTGCTGCTGGGCGCGGCGGCCCAGATCGGCATTTTCGCGACCTTCATTGTGGCGCGGTTGATCGGCTTTACGCCGCAGGAGGCCGCCTCCACCGGCATCATCGGCGGTGCGGACGGCCCAACGGCGCTGTACTTGACGGCCAAGCTGGCCCCGCACCTGCTGGGCCCCATTGCGGTGGCCGCGTACAGCTACATGGCGCTGGTGCCGGTGATTCAGCCGCCCATCATGATGGCGCTGACCACCAAAGCCGAGCGCTCCATCGTGATGGAGCAACTGCGCCCCGTCTCCAAGCGCGAGAAGATCATCTTCCCCATCGCGGTGACCCTGGTGGTCTCCCTGTTGCTGCCCTCCGCCACGCCGCTTGTCGGCATGCTGATGCTGGGCAATCTGTTCCGGGAATCCCTGGTGGTCGACCGCCTGAGCAAGACCGCACAGAACGAACTGATGAACATCGTGACCATCTTCCTGGGCGTCACCGTGGGCGCGACAGCCTCGGCCGGCGCTTTCCTGACGGTGCAGACGATCAGCATCATGGTGATCGGCGTGGTGGCCTTCTCCATGGGCACCGCCGGCGGCGTGCTGCTTGGCAAGCTGATGAACAAGCTAAGCGGCGGCAAGATCAACCCGCTGATCGGCTCGGCCGGCGTGTCCGCCGTGCCGATGGCGGCGCGCGTGTCCCAGGTGGTGGGGCAGCGTGAAAACCCCGGCAATTTCCTGCTGATGCACGCGATGGGCCCCAATGTGGCCGGCGTCATCGGCTCCGCCATTGCGGCCGGCATGCTGCTGAGCATGTACGGCTAATGAATGCACACCCGGTGTGCCGTTATTGAAGGAGGAACAACATGGCAAAAGTAAAGATCACCGATACCATCCTGCGCGACGCGCATCAGTCCCAGGCGGCCACGCGCATGCGGCTGGAGGAGATGCTGCCCGCCTGCGAGAAGCTGGACAAAGTGGGCTATTTCTCATTGGAAGTCTGGGGCGGGGCGACGTTTGACACATGCCTGCGCTTCCTGAACGAGGACCCGTGGGTGCGGCTGCGCGTGCTGCGCAAGGCGCTGCCCAACACCAAGCTGCAGATGCTGCTGCGCGGGCAGAACACCCTGGGCTACAAGCACTATGCCGATGACGTGGTGGACTTTTTCGTCAAAAAATCCATCGACAATGGTATTGACATCGTGCGCACATTTGACGCGCTCAACGACCTGCGCAACATGGAAACCGCGGTGCGGGCCACCAAGCAGTACAACGGCGTGGCCGAAGTGGCCATGAGCTATACCATCTCCCCGGTACACACCGAGGAGTACTTCGTCAACCTCGCCAAGGACATCGAATCCATGGGCGCGGATATCGTGTGCATCAAGGACATGGCCAACCTCCTTTTGCCGTACCCGGCGTACTCGCTGGTCAAAAAGCTCAAGGCGGCGCTCAAAGTGCCCGTCGTGCTGCACACCCACAACACCACCGGCACCGGCGATATGACGCTGCTCAAAGCCGTGGAAGCCGGCGTGGACATCGTGGACACCGCGCTTTCCCCGCTGGGCAGCGGCACGGCGCAGCCCGCGACCGAGGCGCTTGTCGCCACCCTGCAGGGCACCGAGTACGACACCGGGCTGGATCTGAACCTGTTAAGCGACATCGCCGACATCTTCCGCCCGGTCGCAGAGCGCCTGACCAAGGACGGCTGGCGCGACCCGGCGCGCGTGCTGGCGGTGGATGTCAACACCCTGCGCTATCAGGTGCCCGGCGGCATGCTCTCCAACCTGATCGGCCAGCTCAAGCAGGCCAACGCCATGGACAAGTTCTATGACGTGCTGGCAGAGATCCCGCGCGTGCGCGAGGACTTTGGCTATCCGCCGCTGGTGACCCCCACCAGCCAGATCGTGGGCACCCAGGCCGTGATGAATGTGCTCGGCGGCGAGCGCTACAAGATGGTGCCAAATGAAAGCAAAGCCCTGCTGCGCGGCGAATATGGCCGCCTGCCTGCGCCGGTCAATGAGCCGCTGCGCAAGCAGATCCTGGGCGACACCCCGATCATCACCCACCGCCCGGCCGATGACCTGCAGCCGGAGCTGGACAAGTACCGCAAGGAGATCGCTGAGTACATCCAGCAGGACGAGGACGTGCTGTCCTACGCCTCCTTCCCGCAGGTGGCGCTCAAGTTCTTCCAGAACCGCCAGGCCGCGGAACTCAAAACCGATCCCACGCTGTACGACAAGGAAAAGCAGGTCATGCCGGTATAACATTCTGCATGCAACCTGGCGAAACACCCGCCGTCTGGGCGGACAAAACCCCGGGGAACCGGGGTTTTTCGTTGCGCCAAAGCGTCTTTGTGTGGTAAACTGGGTCGGCAACAAAGGATATGCCCGCCGTGCCAACAGGTGGGCGTAAGCATGTGTATCGGAGGGTATGATCATGGAACGGTTTGCATGGAAGGCAAGGCTTCTGCCCGGGAAACTGGACGAGTACCACAAGCGCCATGACGAGATCTGGCCGGAGATGACCAAGGTGCTCAACGATGCCGGCGTCACCAACTACAGCATATGGACGGACGGCGAAACGCTGTTTGGCTACTATGAGTGTGAAAGCGTGGCCGAGGCCGCAAAAGTGCAGGCGTCCAGCCCCGTGGTCGACCGCTGGAATGTATACATGAAGGATGTCATGGTGATGGATTTTGACCCTGAGACCGGCACCAGCGTGCAGCTGCAGGAAGTGTTCCGCCACGAGGGCAATGCCTGACAACCGATCACCATACCGTCAGCAGCGGGAGGAAGTATGAATTTTCTGGTGGATTTGAAGGTTCAGCTCACCGCCTTCAGCGAGTTTTCGGGCAGGCTGGGCGCCAGGCCGGACTATGTGCAGGGCGGCGGCGGCAACACGTCGGTCAAAATGGCGGGGGAATGGATGGCGATCAAGGCGTCCGGCTTCTGCCTGAGCGACATTAGGCCCGATCATGGCTACGCGGTGCTCAACTACCCCGCGCTGCGCGGGTTCTACCGCTCCCATGTCGCCAATGAGTTTGAGGATGTGGAGGCTTCCGGCTCTGCGGTGGCCAAAGCCGCCACCCGCCAGGTGGACGGGCTGGACAGCCTGCGCCCCTCGGTGGAAGCCGGCTTCCACTCGTTGCTGGATGGCTATGTTGCGCACACGCACAGCGTGTATGCCAACCTCGCCGCCTGCTGCGAGGAAGCCGGAGAGATGCTGGACAAAGCGATGGACGGCGCGCCCTATGGCCATGTGCTGGTGCCCTATGTGGACCCCGGCGCGCGGCTGACGTTTGCCATTTATGACGCGATCAAGGCGGCGCAGGAGCGCACCGGCAAGCGTCCGGCGCTGCTGCTGCTGCAAAGCCACGGCGTCATCGCCCACCATGACGACCCGGAGGAGTGCCTGCGCATCCATGAGGACGCCAACCAGCGCTTTGCGCGAGCGTTCAACACATCGTTTGATGACTTCCCCGAGCCCCGGGTGCGCAAGCTGGCCGACGGCACGTTTGCTTCGGACACCAAATGGTTAAAGCAGCGTCTGCGCGGTGATGCACACCCGGACAGTGTCCTGCTGGGTGAGCCGCTGTATCCGGACCAGATGGTCTTTTTCAAGGACGTGCTGGGCGTGACGGCGGTGATCGACCGCGCGACCGGCGATGTTCATTACAGCGTGCCCGAGAAAAACGCCCGCACGCTGGAGGAAACGCTGTGCGCGGTGGTGTTTATCCGCGAAACGCTGGAAAAAAACGGCAAGACCGTGATCTCCATGGGTGACGCGGCGCGCCGGTTTATCGACGGCTGGGAAAGCGAGAAGTACCGCAAAAACCTGGCCGAGCGCAAAGCCTGACGCCACTGACTGGGAGGACAGCCATGATCGACATGACCCGATGGGAACAGATGGCCCACGACAACATGGGCAAGCGCAAGCCCGGCGCGCCGGGCCGGTTAAGCGGACGCATCAGCATTGTCACCGGCAGCGCCCAGGGCTTTGGTAAGGGCATCGCCGAGGAGTTGCACCGAGAGGGCGCGCATGTGGTGCTCGCGGACCTGAACGAGCCGCTGGCAAAAACCGTCGCGGAAAGCCTTGGCGAGCGCGCGGCTTTCGTGCGCGTGGACGTGACTGACGAGCGCAGCGTTTCGGACATGGTTGCCTTCACGGTGGAGCGCTTTGGCGGGCTGGACCTGCTGGTTTCCAACGCCGGCGTATTGCGCGCGGGCAGCCTGGACCAGCTGGAGAAGAAGGACTTTGAGTTTGTCACGTCCGTCAATTACACCGCGTTTTTCACTTGCACACGCTACGCCAGCCGCATCATGCGCGCCCAGCGCAAGGCCAATCCCACCTGGATGGGCGACATCATAGAAATTAATTCCAAGTCCGGCCTGGAGGGCAGCAACAAGAACTTTGCCTATGCCGGCTCCAAGTTCGGCGGCATCGGCCTGGTGCAGAGCTTCGCGATGGAGCTGGCGGAGTACGGCATCAAGGTCAACGCCATCTGCCCGGGCAACTACTATGACGGCCCGCTGTGGTCAGATCCCGAGAAGGGTTTGTTCGTGCAGTATTTGCGCACCGGCAAGGTGCCGGGCGCTAAAACCGTTGAGGATGTCAGGGCATCCTACCTGGCCAAAACGCTGATCCCGCGCGGATGCACGCCGCTGGATGTGGCCCGCGCCGTGTTCTACTGCGTGGAGCAGACCTATGAAACCGGCCAGGCCATTCCCGTGACAGGGGGGCAGGTGATGCTTAAGTGATCGACCCGGGCATCCTGAATCGCCTGAACGCGGACACCGCAGAAGAGCGCCTTGACGCCCTCCGGGCGGAAAAGGCCCGCGCGCAGTTCCCGCCGATCAACCCGCGCTACATCAACAACCACATCCACACCTGGTACTCGTTCTCGCCCTACTCGCCCACTGCCGCGGTGTTTGCCGCGCGCAGCGAGGGGTTGTGCACGGCCGGCATCATCGACCATGACAGCATCGCCGGCGCGCGGGAGTTTTTACGCGCGGGCAGCATCCTGGATTTGCCCGTCACCATCGGCATCGAAACGCGCGTGTCGATGGCGGGCACCCCGTTTGCAGGCGGGCGCACCAACAACCCGGACCAAGCCGGCGCCAGCTACATGGTGCTGCACGCCGTCCCACACGACCAGATTGAGCGCGTGCAGGCCTATTTTGAGCCGCTGCGCGAGCACCGCAACACCCGCAACCGCAAGATGGTGGACGCCATCAACCAGTTGACCGGCGCGGGCATTGACTTTGACCGCGACGTCAAGCCCCTGTCGCGCTGGCATGAGGGCGGCAGCATCACCGAGCGCCACCTGATGCAGGCGCTGTCCAGGAAAACAAAGCCCGACTTGTCGATGCTGGAGGAGTATGATCACATCGGCCAGCTAAAAAAGGATTTTGTGCCCCAAATCTTCATCGACGCCACCGACGAATGCCCTGCTATCCAGGACTACATCGCGTTCTGCCAGGATGTGAACGGCATCCTGGCTTACCCTTACCTGGGCGATGTCACCGTGTCGGTCACAGGGGACAAAAAAGCGCAGAAGTTTGAGGACGATTACCTGGATGAACTGATGCAGGTGCTGTCCGACCTGGGGATCAAGGCCATCACCTACATGCCCACGCGCAACACCGACGAGCAGTTGACCCGGCTGCGCGCGCTGTGCGACAAACACGACATGATGCAGATCAGCGGCGAGGACATCAACTCGCCGCGGCAGTCGTTCATCATCGAAAAAATGAAGGAAGACCGGTTCAGCAACCTGATTGACAGCACCTATCAGCTGATCGAGCACGAAAATGGAGGGAAAACCCGATGAAAACCAAAGCGGTACGCCTGTACGGGAAGAATGATCTGCGCCTGGAGGAGTTTGAGCTGGCGCCTTTTACCGATGACTCGGTCATCTGCGAAGTGATCAACGACAGCCTGTGCATGAGCAGCTACAAAGCCACCATCCAGGGGGCTGACCATGTCCGCGTGCCGGACAATGTGCACGAAAATCCGATCATCATCGGACATGAGTTCTGCGGCAAGATCGTCCATGTCGGCAAAAACTGGGCGCATAAGTTCAAGGTGGGCGAAGGGTTTGTGATTCAGCCCGCCCACATGTACCAGGGGTCGCTGGAGGCGCCCGGTTACAGCTACCGCGAGTGCGGCGGCGATGCCACCTATGTCAGCATCCCGTGGGAAATCCTGACGATGGACTGCCTGATCCCCTACCACAGCGATGTCTATTTCTTAGGCTCGCTCACCGAGCCGCTCAGCTGCGTGATCGCCACGTTCCACGCGATGTACCACACTCGGGACAACGAATACGTGCATGACATGGGCATCGTGGAGGGCGGCAACCTGGCGCTGCTGGCGTCGGTGGGACCCATGGGCCTGGCGGCGATTGACTATGCGCTGCATTGCGATCGCAAGCCCAAGCTGATGGTCGTCACCGACATTGACGACGCCCGCCTCAAGCGCGCCGCCTCCATCTACACGGTGGAACATGCCAAAGAGATGGGCATTGAGCTGCACTATGTCAACACCCGCGACATTAAGGACCCGGCCGAGCTGCGCAAGCTGACCAAGGACGACCATGGGTTTGACGATGTGATCTGCTTTGCGCCGGTGCGCGCCGTGGTGGAGCAGGGCGACGCGATTCTCGCGGTGGACGGGTGCTTCAACTTCTTTGCCGGCCCGTCCGACCGCAACTTCTCCGCGATGTTCAATTTTTACGATGTGCACTACAAGCGCACGCACGTGACCGCCACTTCCCATGGCAACACGGACGACATGCGCGAAGCGATCGCCATGATGAACGAGGGCAAGCTCAACCCCGCCGCCATGGTCACCCATATCGGCGGCCTGGACTGCGTGGCCGAGACCACCAAGAACCTGCCCAACATTCCCGGCGGCAAAAAGTTGATCTACACGCATTTGAGCCTGCCGCTGACCGCCATTGACGATTTTGCCGAAAAGGGCAAGACCGACCCGTTGTTCAGGGAACTGGACGAGATCACCAAGCGCAACAACGGCCTGTGGTCGGGCGAGGCGGAGAAAGTACTGCTGGAAAAGGGCAAGCGCATTGACTGATCGGATACTTTTCACAACCATACGACACACCAACGGGTAAGGAGGCTGCGCATATGGCAAGTCCAGTCGTGTTGCCGCGACAGGGGCAATCGGTGGAAAGCTGCATCATCACCAGCTGGAACAAGCAGGAGGGCGATGCGGTACAGGTGGGCGACGTGCTGTTCACCTATGAAACAGACAAGGCCACCTTTGAGGAACTGGCCAAGGAAGCGGGCACGCTGCTGAAAATCTTCTTTGAGGCGGACGATGATGTGCCCGTGTTGACCACGGTGGCCGTCATCGGACAGCCGGGGGAGGATGTGTCAGCCTTCACACCCGAAGGGGCGGTACCAGCCGCGCCCGAAGCGCCACAGGCAGAGGAAGCCGCCGCGGCGCCCGTACAGGCAGCCATGGAGCCAACCGCAGCCCCTGCCCAGCCCGCACAGGGCGTTTCGCCCCGTGCGCGCGCCACGGCGGAGCGCCTGGGCGTCAACCTGGCCGCTGCTGTGCCCACGGGCCCCAATGGCCGCGTGATCGAACGCGATGTGTTCGCCACGCGCGAGGCACAGCCGGCTGCTCAGGCAGCACCGGCGCCAGCGCCCGTGGCCGTGGCCGAAGCGGCACCGGTCGCCCAGGAATACACGGACGTCAAGCTGACCAACGTGCGGCGTGTGATCGCCAAAACCATGCTCCAGAGCCTGCAGCAGATGGCGCAGCTGACGCACCATACCTCGTTTGACGCAACGCAGCTCAACGCCGTGCGCGCACAGCTTAAGGCAGCGCCGGAAACGCTGGGTCTGCCGCGCATCACGGTGAACGACCTGATCCTGTTCGCGGTGTCGCGGGTGCTCAAGAACTACCCCGACGTCAACGCGCACTTCATGGATGACCACATCCGCCAGTTCAAACACGTCAACCTGGGCGTGGCGGTGGACACGCCGCGGGGCCTGCTGGTGCCTACGGTGTACGCGGCGGACACCAAGCCCCTGGCCACCATCGCGCAGGAGGCAAAGGCGGTCATCACCGCCGCCCAGGCCGGCAGCATCAACCCCGATTTGCTGACCGGCGGCACGATCACGATTACCAATCTGGGCACGCTGGGCATTGAAAGTTTCACGCCCATCATCAACCCGCCGCAGGTGTCCATCCTGGGCGTGGGCGCCATGGTGGAGCGCGTGCGCACCGTCAACGGGCAGCTGACCGCCTATCCGTCCATCGCGCTGTCGCTCACCTACGACCACCGGGCGGTGGATGGCGCGCCGGCTTCCCGGTTCCTAAAGGACCTTGTCACGGCGCTGGAGAACCTGACGGCTCTCCTGACGATGTAGGAGGGGCAGCGTGTTTGATCTGATTGTTTTGGGCGGCGGCCCCGCCGGATACCTGGCCGCAGAGCGCGCCGGGCACGCCGGGATGCAGGTTGCCGTCGTGGAGGAGCGTGCCCTGGGCGGGGTGTGCTTGAACGAAGGCTGCATCCCCACCAAAACGCTGCTGTACAGCGCCAAGCTGTATGACGGCGCGCGCAACGGGCAGAAATATGGCGTCACCGCCAACGACATCACCATTGACCACGCACAGGTGGTCAAGCGCAAGGACAAGGTGGTGCGCAGCCTCGTGGCGGGCGTCAAAGCCCAGATGAAGGCCAACAAGGTCACCGTCATCACCGGCCGCGGCGTCATTACCCGCAAGACCCAGGAAGGATATGAGGTCGCTGCCGGAAACGAGACGATCGTGGGCAAACGCCTGCTGATCGCCACCGGGTCTGTGCCATCCGTACCGCCCATTCCGGGCTTGAAGGAAGGTCTGGAAAGCGGCTTTGTGCTGACCAACCGGGAAATGCTGGACCTGACCGAAAAGCCGGAGCGCCTCGTCATCATCGGCGGCGGCGTGATCGGTCTGGAGTTCGCGGGGTATTTCAACTCCATTGGCACCAAAGTGACCGTGGTGGAGATGCTGGACCATATCGCAGGGGAAACCGACCGCGACCTGACGGACATTTTCCAGAAGGAGATGGCCTCGCGCGGCGTGGTCTTTGAGCTAAACGCCAAAGTTACCGCCGTTGGCGGCAAGGATGTGCGTTTTGAGCGCGGCGGTGAGACGATCACGGTGGAGGCGGACAAGGTGCTGCTGTCCATCGGGCGCCGCCCCGCCACGCGTGACATCGGCCTGGAAGTGATTCAGGTGTATACCGAGCGCGGCGCCATCGTCACCGATGACCAGATGCGCACCAATGTGCCCAATGTCTATGCCGCAGGCGATGTAAACGGCCGCAGCATGCTGGCGCACACCGCCTACCGCGAAGCCGAGGTGGCGGTCAGCCACATGCTGGGCGTGCGCGACGCCATGCGGTATGAGGTGATCCCCGCGGTGATCTACACCAATCCGGAGATCGCCTCGGTAGGCGAAACCGAAGCCACCGCCGCCGCCAAAGGCCTGCCATACAAACTGGTCAAACTGCCCATGCGGTATTCAGGCCGCTACCAGGCTGAAAACGAAGGCGGCAAGGGCATTATCAAGCTGCTGGTTAACACACAGACCCAGCAAATCCTGGGCGCCCACGTGCTGTCCAACCACGCGTCGGAGTTTATTGTCGCGGCGGCATCCTACGTGGATCTTGGTTTGACGCTTGATCAAATCAAGCGCCTTGTGTTCCCGCATCCCACGGTGGCGGAGATCATCCGCGAAGCCGTGTTCCAGTACGAACCATAAGGAGGCAGCCGAATGAGCAAGCAACTGAGCATCCGTCCCAAGGAAGTCCGCGCGCCAAGCAAAATCACCTTTCAGGACATCCCGGTCAACGTCTACCAGAAGACCGTCAGGGAAGAAAAGGGGAACTACACCAAGCAGGAGTTTCTGAACATCTACCGCGATATGTGCTATATCCGCGAGTTCGAAACCATGCTCAACCTGATCAAAACCAAAAGCGAATACAACGGCGTGCCGTACAACCACCCCGGCCCCGCCCATCTGGGCATCGGGCAGGAGGCGGCCTATGTCGGCGCAGCCTACCTTTTGACGCTGGATGACTATACCTTCGGGTCGCACCGCAGCCACGGCGAAATCCTCGCCAAGGGCCTGCGCAGCATTGAAATCCTGGAGGCCGACAAGTTGACCGCCATCATGAACGATTTCCTGGGCGGCAAAACCTATGGCGTGGTCAAGGATGGCAAGTTGAGCGCCAAGGAGAACGGCATCAACTTCCTGCTGTACGGCATGATGTGCGAGACCTTCGCCCGCGAAAATGGCTTCAACAAAGGCCTGGGTGGATCCATGCACGCGTTCTTTACGCCGTTTGGCATCTACCCCAACAACGCCATCGTGGGCGGCTCGGGCTCCATCGCGCCCGGCGCGGCACTCTATAAACTAAGCAACAAAAAGCCCGGCGTGGTGGTCTGCAACATTGGCGATGGTGCCATGGCTTGCGGCCCGGTTTGGGAAGGCCTGATGATGTCCACCATGGACCAGGTGCGCACGCTGTGGGGCGAGGAGGGCGGCGGCGTGCCGCTGATCTACAACATCAACGACAACTTCTATGGGATGGGCGGCCAGACCGCAGGCGAAACGATGGGCATGGGCATGATTGCCCGCATCGCGGCGGGCGTGTCCACCACCCAGCTGCACGCCGAGCGCGTGGACGGCTACAACCCGCTGGCCGTGATTGACGCCTACCGCCGCAAGCTGCCGGTTGCCAAGGAGGATGGCCCGGTGTTCCTGGACGTGGTCACCTACCGCATCAGCGGCCACTCGCCCAGCGACAGCAGCAGCTACCGCACCAAGGAAGAAATTGACGAGTGGCAGGAGGCGGACAGCATCCTGTCCTTCGGCCAGCAGATGATCGAAGCCAAGGTGGCCACCCAGAAGGAGCTGGACGGCATCTGGGACAAGGTGCGCGCGGACATGACCCGCAACCTGAAGCTCGCCATTGATGACAGCATCAGCCCGCACATCCCGCTGATGTCGGGCGACCCGAACTACATCGGCAACCTGATGTTCTCCAACGGCCACGTGCGCTCGTTTGACGAGACGCGCAAGCCCGACGTGCTGCTGCCGTATGAGGAATGTCCGCGCATCCAGCAGATCGCCAAAAAGGAGCGCTTCGGCTTTGACGCAAGCGGCAAGCCCGTCCCCAAGAACCGCGTATATCAGCTGCGGGACGGCATCGCCGAGCCAATCATCAACAAGTTCTACGAGGACCCGACCCTGATTTCTTTCGGCGAGGACGTGCGAGACTGGGGCGGCGCGTTTGCCGTGTACCGCGGCATGACCGAGGCGATCCCATACCACCGGCTGTTCAATACCCCCATCAGTGAAGCCGGCATTGTGGGCGCAGCCGTAGGCTATGCCATGTGCGGCGGGCGCGCGGTGGCTGAGCTCATGTACATGGACTTTTTGGGCCGCAGCGGCGACGAGGTGTTCAACCAGCTGAGCAAATGGCAGGCGATGAGCGCGGGCATGCTCAAAATGCCCGTCGTGCTGCGCATGAGCGTGGGCAGCAAGTACGGCGCCCAGCACTCGCAGGACTGGTCGGCATTGGCCGCGCACATCCCGGGCCTCAAGATCGTGTTCCCGGCCACCCCGTATGACGCCAAGGGCCTGATGCAATCCGCATTGAATGGCACCGACCCGGTGCTCTTCCTGGAGAGCCAGCGCATCTATGACGTGGCGGAGCAGTTCCACCAGGGCGGCGTGCCCCAGGAGGAGTACGAGATCACGATCGGCGAACCTGATGTGAAGATCGTGGGCAGCGATGTCACGATCCTGTCCATCGGCGCCACGCTGTACCGCGTCCTGCCTGCCGTGACCGAGCTTAAGGAAAAGTACGGGCTGTCTGCCGAGGTCATTGACGCGCGCAGCATCGTGCCGTTTGACTACACCAAGGTCATTGAGTCGGTCAGGAAAACCGGCCGCATCGTAATCACCGGTGACGCGTGCGAACGCAACAGCGTCATGCGGCAGATGGCGTCGGTTATCACCGAGCTGGCATTTGACTACCTGGATGCGCCGCCGGTGGTGGTGGGCGCCAAGAACTGGATCACCCCGGCGCACGAGATGGAAACCATGTTCTTCCCGCAGCCGGCATGGATCCTGGACGCGATCAATGAGCGCATCCTGCCGCTCAAGGGCCATCAGAGCACCGCGAACTTTACGCAGGTTGAGCAGCTGCGCGAGAACAAACTGGGCGTATGACGCCGCGCATCCTGTTCGGCGACAGTTTCGACCCCACCCGCAACCTGGCCGTGGAGGAGGCGCTCCTCCTGTCAGGTGCGGCGGGGCCGTTTCTGTACCTGTGGCAAAACGCGCATACCGTGGTGATCGGCAGCGGGCAGAACGCCTGGAAGGAATGCCGCACCGAACTGCTGGAAAGCGAAGGCGGCACGCTGGTGCGCCGCACCACCGGGGGCGGCGCGGTCTACCATGATATGGGCAACCTGAACTTTTCCTTTGTGATGCCAAAGGACTTATACAGCGTGGAGCGTCAGTCGCAGGTCATAGGGCAGGCGATCGCCGCCTTTGGCGTAAAGACCGAGCGCTCCGGACGCAACGATCTGGTGATCAGCGACACGCAGGCCAAGTTTTCCGGCAACGCGTTCCGCATCCGGCAGGACGCGGCGCTTCACCACGGCACCATCCTGGTGAACGTGGACATGGAAAAACTGGGCCGCTACCTGGCACCTTCCCAGCAAAAGCTGCGCGCCAAGGGCGTGGACAGCGTGCGCAGCCGCGTGGAGAACCTGACCGCGCATGCGCCGGATCTGACAATCAAGGACATGATGGCGGCCCTTGCGGATGCCTTCCGCGACCAGTACGGCGGCGAACAGGTGTCCATCGGGGAAGCAGTATCCGAAGACACGGTTTCGCGGCTGCAAAGCAAATACCGTTCCTGGGACTGGACCTACGGCCAGACGCCGCGCTTTGACGCGCAGATGGAAACGCGCTTCCCCTGGGGCGGCGTGGAGCTGTTGCTGTCGCTGCGCCGCGGCACCGTAGACACCGCAACCTGCTATACCGACGCCAATGATGCCAGCCTGGCTGGTCGGGTGAGCGAGGCGTTGCAGGGCAGCCCCTACGCTTCGGGCGACTTGGCCAACCGACTTGCGGTCAGCGAACAGCCCGAAGACCGCGACATCGCGGCGTGGCTCCGTGAGCAGAAATTCTAATCAGTTGACATCCGCAGGAACCCGCCGGAGCAAGCGCTCGGCGGGTTCCTTGCGTCAGGCGAGGTAGCGTTCCAGCAACCCGCATTCATCCAGCAGTTTGAACAACGTATACCGCGTCCGGTAATCCTTGCCCGCGCGCATGCTGAGGTTTGCCAGTTCGTCATCAATGCTCACCTGCGCGGGCGTCATGGGCGCGCCCAACATCTCCATCGCCGAACGGATCACATCAAACGGCGGCATGGCGTTGATCACCGCGCGGATATTGTCATAGTGCGTCACCGCGCGCTCGATGCGCCGGGCGTGCTCCTCATCCGCCAGGAAATCGCTGGGGTTTTCCGCCATGATGGCAGAGGCAGCCTCCTCGCCATAGGCGTGTTTCAGCCAGGCGGCGCGGTCCGCGCCGGAAATCCTGCCCGCCAGCAGCGCGGGGATGTCCGGCTTGTGCAAAAAACCTTCCCTCGCGAAGCGTTCGAACAGCGGCCACACCATCAGCGTTGCCACGCCCACCGACGCGCCATGCGACGGCGGCGTTTCGCCGCGCGCCAGCTTGCGCATCTCCCAGAGATGCGCGATGTTGTGTTCGATTGATGCCACCGCGCGCGTGTGCCCAATGATCATCACCGTCATGCCGGACAGCAGCAGCGCCTCGATCAGCGCCCGGATGCCATCCTCGGTTTGGTCACGGATACCGGCCGTGTTGTCCAGCAGTTTTTTCAGCGCGCTTTCCACCATCTCCCCGCAGGCGGAGCAGTAGATTTCATCGTTGATGACCGACCCGATCTTCCAGTCCGCCAGCGCGATGTACTTGCCCAGCACGTCTCCCACACCGGCGACCACCATGTCCTTGGGGGCGCTGCGCAGGATGTCCAGGTCACATACGATAATCTCCGGGCACTTGCCCTTGCGGTGTATTTTGGCGCCGCGCAGCAGCAGCGGCGCGATGGCGGACGTATAGCCATCCATCGACGGCGCGGTGCCCACGCACACAAACGGCAGACCGCAGCGTTCGGCGTTGATGCGCGTGGTGTCCGTCAAACTGCCGGAGCCCACGCTGATCAAAAAGTCCGTGTCGTCCTGTATGGTCAGCAGCACCTCACCGCAGGCGCGCTCATCCGGCTCCATCGCTTCCCCGCGCTGGATCACGCAGGGCGTAACATGATAGCCCGCCGCTGTCAGCAGTTGCGCACAGGCTTCGCCAGCCAGGGGATAGGTGATGTTGTCCGCCACCAGCACACAGCGCTTGCCAAAGCCGCGCCGCGCGACGTACGTAGGCAGCCTGTCAAGGATGCCGGCGTCCACGTATACGTCCACCTGTGGCTGCTGGTGCGTAAGCCCACAGGCGCAGGACACCGCGCCAAACGTCAACCGCCCGTCGGCGGCATAGCTCATCTCAACGGCCATTGTCAGTGGCCTCCTTTCGCCTTCAGTTGGGGCCATCCTATCACGCGCCGGGCGCCCGCACAAGCCGACACACCGCTGTTCACCTTGCGAAACAAGACATGCGCGTGGTATACTGCGTACGAAATTCCGATAACATTCGCAACATCTGTACGGGGAGGATAAGTTTCGTGTTGCCGATGCATGTCTTCCTGGTTGGTATGACCGGCGGTGGGAAATCCACGCTGGGCAGGAAACTTGCGGCCAACCTGAACATCCGGTTTGTGGACACCGACGAGCGCGTCAGCGATATGCTGGGCATGACGGAGGCAGCGATCATCAAGAAATTCGGGGAAGCCTTCTATCACAATGCCGAGTCCGGCGTGCTGATGGAATTGAGCGCCGAGCCGCCCTGCATTGTGGCAACCGGCGGCGGCTTGCCCATGGTAAAGGAAAACGTGCAGTTGATGCAGAACCAGGGCATCATCATCCATGTGGAAAAGCCGCTGGACCAGCTCTTGGCGGACGCCGCGGCACGCCCACAAAGCCGTGAGGACGCGCTGTCCCACGACGAAATCATCGCGCAGTACAACAAGCGCATCGGGCATTACCGCGCGTGCGCGGATTACACGCTGGACAACGCCTATGGCCCGATCGTGGGCCTGTCCACCCTGACCGCACTGGTGGAGAACATCCGGTGATGGCACACGTTGATTGGACAGATCATTGAACATCGGCTGGTACCCGGGGCACATGGCCAAGGCCAAACGGCTGCTCAAGGAGCAGCTGTCGCGCGTGGACGTGGTGATCGAGGTGTGCGACGCGCGCCTGCCGCTGTCCAGCCGCAACCCGGATTTGCTGCCCCTGTTGGGGCACAAGAACCGCTTTCTGGTGATGAACAAGGCCGACCTGGCCAACCCGGCCGCGACCGCTGGCTGGAGCCGGTGGTTTTTGTCCCAGGGCGAGACAGTGACCGAAGCGGTGGGCACCCGCCCCCTGCGGCAGCTTCGCCGCATGGTGGAGGACGCCGCAGGCGACCGCATGGCCCGCGATGCCGCGCGGGGCGTCAGGCGCACCATCCGCGGAATGGTGGTGGGCGTGCCCAATGTGGGTAAAAGCACGATCATCAACAGCCTGGCAGGCGCGCGCTCCCTGCGCACCGAGGACAGGCCCGGCGTGACGCGCGCCAACCAATGGGTGCGCATCAGCGAATATTTGGAGATCATGGACTCGCCCGGCTTGCTCTGGCCCAGACTGGAGGACCAGACCGCCGCCAGGCGCCTGGCGTATATTGCGGCCATCCGTGACCAAGTGCTGGATACCTACAACCTGGCGCTGACGCTGGCCGAGGAACTGCTGCTGCTTGCGCCCGACCTGTTCGCCCAGCGGTACCGGATTGAGGATACCACCCTGCGCGGCCAGGCGCTGATGGAAGCGCTGTGCCGTGGCCGGGGTTTTCTTATAAAAGGTGGCGTGCCTGACCTGGACCGTGGCGCCACCGTGCTGCTGGACGAGTTTCGTGCCGGCAGGATCGGGCGCATCACGCTGGAGATGCCGCTGGAAACCGGAGCTCCCGATGCGCGTTGACCGGGAAGCCCGCGCGCGCGAGTTGTTCGCCTACGAAGCGCCCTGGCGCGCCAAAGCGGTTTGCGCCGGCATGGACGAGGTGGGGCGCGGCCCGCTGGCGGGCTGCGTGATGGCAGCCTGTGTGATCATGCCGGTGGAGCCGCTGATTTCCTGGGTGGATGACTCCAAAAGGCTTTCCGAAATGCGCCGCGAACGGGTGTACGAGGAGATCATGCGCACGGCGGTCTATGTCGGTATCGGTCAGGCGGAGCCCGACGAGATTGACGCGGTCAATATCCTGGGGGCAACCAGGCTGGCGATGAAACGCGCGGCGGAGAACGCGCCGGCGGATATCTTTTTGATCGACGCCGTGGGGGGAACGGGGCTGTCCGGCGTGGAGGTGCCCGTGGTTCATGGCGATACCCTGAGCTACAGCATCGCGGCCGCCAGCATTGTGGCCAAGGTGACCCGCGACCGGCTGATGCGGGAACTGGACGAACGCTACCCCATGTACGGCTTCGCGCGCAACAAAGGGTACGGCACCGCGCAGCATATCGCCGCGATCCGGGAACAGGGGCCCTGTCCCATCCACCGGCGCAGCTTTCTTGTAAACATTCAGGGCTGCCAGGGATGAAGGACATCCATGGTTCCGGCCTGCGCGGCGAAACGCTGGCCTGCGAATACCTGCGCAGAAACGGGTATGAGGTGGTCGCCACGCGCTTCCGCGCGCAGGGAGGCGAGATTGACATCATCGCGCGGGATGGCACATACTTGTGCTTCATCGAGGTTAAGTACAGGCCCGATGGACGCATTGCCTCGGGGTTGGGCGCGGTTACGCCGGACAAGCATGCGCGGATGCGCCGTGCGGCGCAGGCCTATATGGCCGGGCAGCGGCACGCCGGGAGGATGCGATTTGACGTGATGGAGGTGACCCGTGCCGGCGTGTGGCACATCAAAAACGCCGGGGCAGGCGACTGAGGGCAGCATGAAACGACAGCAACGTTGGTTGATCATAACCGCAGTGGCCATTGCCGCCGCGGCGCTTCTCTATCTGGCTTTTGGACGTCCGGCACCCGCCACGCCCGCCAATCTGGGCGTGAACCTGCTGGTCAACGGCGATTTTTCAGAGATCCAGGGCGAATACCCGGCGGGCTGGGACGTGGGCTACTACTGGCGCACGCAGGGCATCACCCTCTTTGAGGTGACCGAAGGGCGCGAAGGCGGCGGTGTGAAGGTGATCAACCGGGAGCCCAATGACGCGCGCTTCAGCCAGACGGTTTCTGTTGCGCCCGACACGCTCTATCTGCTGTCCGGTTTCATCCGATCGCAGGCGCAGGGCGGGCGCGGCGCCAACCTGTCCATTGAGGGCGGGTACAACTTTTCGGAAAGCCTGTACAACACCAACGGCGAATGGCGCCAGGTGCGCCTGTATGGCCGCACGGGGCCGGAACAGACCCAGGTCACCGTGTTCGCCCGCCTGGGCGGGTACAGCGGTGAAGCCACCGGCGAAGCGGCGTTTGACGACCTGCGCCTGGAGGCGGTCGACCGGGTGCCCGAAGGCTACCTGGCGGATTCCTGGGAAGCGCCCGAGGCGGCCAGCGCCCCGGAGGAACCGGTCAAAGCCGGTGCCGCGTGGCCCTGGCTGCTGCTGGTTGCCCTGCTGTATACCGCGCTGTCGCTGGTGCTGGCAAAGTGGGCACAGGCATCACGGAATGGCAACGACCTGTGCCTGGACAACCAGCCCACGGATCGCTACCAGCTGGCCGCGCTGCTGCTCATGGCGCTCGCCGCGCGCCTGATTATTGTGTTCATTGTCCCCGGATACGCGGTGGACATTGGATGCTTCACCGGCTGGGCCAACCGCATGGCGGATGTGGGGCCGGGCAGCTTCTACCTGACCGAGCAGCACAGCGATTACCCGCCTGGGTACATGCTGGCGCTCTGGCCGCTGGGGGCCATCGCCCGCGCAGGCGGCGGAACCACCGAATGGATGGTCAAACTACCCAGCGTGCTGGGCGACCTGGCCGGCATCTACATTCTTTATCGGGTGGCCAGAAAGCAGGAAAACCATGCGGTTGCCCTGCTGTTCGCGGGCATCTATGCGCTCAACCCGCTGCTGTTTGCGGCGGGCGCAGCCTGGGGCCAGGTGGACAGCCTGCTCACCCTCCTGCTGGTGCTGACGGTGCTCTATGCGGTCAAGGGCAGGTGGATGATCTCGCTGCCCGTGTATGTCGGCGCGGTGCTGATCAAGCCGCAGGCGTTGATGTTCGGGCCCATCGGGCTGGCCGCGCTGGTGATGGACCTTGTGCTGCACAAGGACAGGCAGCGCAGGCTGTCCGCCTTGTGGGGCGCGCTGATCTCACTGGCGCTTGCCGTGGTTGTGGTTGTGCCGTTTGTGTTCCGGATGGAGCAGCCCATGCAGTGGCTGATCCAACTGTACAGCGGTACGATGACCTACTATGGGCAAGCCACGGTGAACGCCGCCAACCTGTACTTCCTGTTTGGGTTGAACTGGGTGCCGGTGAAGGAGGCGGCCGGATGGTGGTTGCGGCTGGCGGGCGCGCTGGCGGTGCTTTTGCCGGTTGTGGTGTTTTTGGCACGCGCAAAATGGGGGAACAAGCCTGGCATCCCGTGCTTGGGTAAAACCCTGTGGCTGATTCCTGTGGCGCTTGTCGCTGTCATGGTGGCGGTGCTGCCCATGTCCATGTCCCTGATGGGCACGCTGCTGATGGCGGCGGTGTTCTATCTGGTCTGCCTGCAGTTTGTTTCCACCAAAGACATCAGTTGGCTTGCCTTCTTTGGCGCAACGATGCTGATCGCGTTCTGCTCGCTGGGCGTGATGATGCACGAGCGGTATGTGTTCCCGGCGATCCTCCTGTTGCTGCTTGCGTACGTGCGCTTCCGCGACCGCCGCATCCTGTATCTGATGCTGCTCGTAACGGCCGCTTCATTCCTCAATGTCGGGGTTGTGCTCGACCGCGCCATCCGCATCGGCGGGCCGGAGGGGCATCTGACGGCGCCGCGCTTCAACATCTATGGCGAAGCACCGGCGGTGGAGTATTTGTCCGCCGCGCTGCTCGTCCTTTCGGGCATGTATGGCTTGTACTTGGGCTGTGCGTTCGCCTGGGGGAAGCCGGAGCCTGTGCCGCTTGCGCCGCTGGAACTGGCCGATGGCAAAACAACCCCGGAGCATTCCGCCATCCGCCATTTGCTTCACCCCCAGGAGCTCCCGCGCACCGACCGGAGGGATATCTGGTGGATCCTGGGCATTACGCTGGTTTACGCCGTGGTGGCGTTTACCAACCTGGGGGCCACCAAAGCACCACAGAACGCCTGGCTGTCCCGCGAGGAGGGCGAGCAGATCGGTTTTGACCTGGGCAGCGAAAAGACGTTCAATATCCTCGTGTTTCCGGGAATTCACTGGAGCCCGCGGGATTTTACGTGGGAAACCAGCAGCGACGGCGAGAGCTGGCAGGAACATACGTCCCGCGTCTTGCCCGGCAACTGCTTCTCCTGGCGCTATCAGAGCGAGTACACCATCAACGACAAGGGCGACACCATTTTCCAGGGCACGCCCTACACGCTGACCGGGCGCTACCTGCGCCTGACGGCAGGCGGGGCGGGGCTGACGCTCAACGAAATGCTGGTGCGCGACGCGGACACCAGGGACACCCTGCCGCTGACGCTGATGTATGGGGAAGGGCAGGCGCTGGTGGACGAGCAGGACACCCTGGAGGGCGAGCCCAGCTGGTTTAACGGCGCGTACTTTGACGAAATCTACCACCCCCGCACGGCCTTTGAGCACCGCAACGCCATGCTGGGGCTGACGCCCAACGACACCTATGAAACCAGCCACCCGCCGCTGGGCAAGGTGCTGATGTCGTTCAGCATCATGGCGTTCGGCATGACGCCGTTTGGCTGGCGCTTCGCCGGCGCTTTGTCGGGCGTGCTGATGCTGCCCGGCATGTACTTAATGGGTCGGCTGTTGACCAAACGCCGCATGGGCGGCATCCTGGCGAGCGTTGTTCTGGCGCTGGATGCCATGCACTTTGCGCAGACGCGCATTGCCACCATCGACAGCTTCGTCACGCTGTTCATCATCTGGGCGTACTATTTTATGTTCCGGTACGCGCTGATGCCGCACTTCACAACCAGCGTCAAAAAGACCCTGCGCCCGCTGGCGTTCAGCGGCCTGTTCATGGGGCTGGCGGTCGCCTCCAAATGGACGGGCGTCTACGCCGGGCTGGGGTTGGCGGTCATCTTCTTCTGGACGATCGCCCGCCAAGTGAAGCAGGGCCTGTATGCGCGCCGCACGGACGACGCGTTGGCCATGGAGCACCCGCAGATACTGGCTGCCCGGTCATGGGACCGCAGGATCGTGATCACCCTGGCTGCGTGCATGGGCTTCTTTGTCATTGTTCCTGCCCTCATCTACTATGTATCGTTCCTTCCCTGGTTCATGCGCACCCCCGGCGGGCTGACGCCACAAAAGGTGTGGGACGCCAGCAAGAGCATGCTGTCCTACCATTCGCAGCCCAACCTGGGCATGGATCACCCCTACTACTCGCCCTGGTATGAATGGCCATTAAGCATCAAGCCCATGTGGTACTACGCGGGCAAGCGCGTAGGCAGCACCGGCAGCACGATCTGGGCGTTCGGCACGCCCGCGGTATGGTGGGCGGGGCTGATCGCGCTGCTGATGGTGATCGGCATGTTCCTGCGTGAGCACGTGCGGCTAAAACGCGCGCAGGTCACGCTGGACAACCAAAGCGGCGACCACCGCCCGGCGCTGCTGATCCTGGCCTTCATGGCGCAGTACCTGCCCTGGGTGCTGGTGCCGCGGGGCACGTACATCTATCACTACTTCCCGTCGGTACCGTTCATTATTCTGTGCATCGCGCTCATGTTTGACCGCCTGCAGGACAAGTACGGCCGCAAAGCTGTCATCGCGGCGATCATTTACCTGGCGTTGGTGTTTGTGATGTTCGTCGCCTTTTTCCCGTACATGAGTGGGTTACGGGTGCCCACCTGGTGGCTGGACGCCATGCAATGGTTCCCCGGTTGGCTGTATTATTGACGATGGAGGGCTCGCTTTGATCGCGCGTACGTTGTGCTTTGCCCTGGCAGGAACGGAAGGGGAACCGGTGCAGGTGGAGGCATATGTCACGACCGGCAGCACCTTCCAGTTCGCGATGGTGGGCTTGCCCGACACCGCCGTCAAGGAAAGCCGCGACCGCGTAACGGCGGCGCTCAAAAACAGCGGCTTTACCATGCCCTATGGCCATACGACGGTTAACCTGTCGCCGGCGGACCTCAAGAAGGAGGGCAGCGTCTTTGACCTGCCCATCGCCATGGCGGTGATCCTGGCCAGCCGGCAGATCCGATCCCAGGTGGACATGGATTCTCTGCTTCTGCTGGGCGAGCTGGGCCTGGACGGTCAGCTGACTCACGTCAGCGGCGCGCTGTCCATGGTGATCGCCGCCCGCGAGCGCGGGGTGACCCAGGTGATCTTGCCGGTTGCCAACGCCAAAGAGGTGAACACCGTGGAAGGCATGCAGGTGTTCCCCGCCCGCAGCCTGTATGAGGCGGCGCAGCACATCGCCGGCAAGATGCCCATCTTGCCGCAGGCGCAGCGCAGCTATCAGGAGTGCCTGGCCGAGCAGCCCATCGGCGCGGACCTGGCGCAGGTGCGCGGTCAGGCGTCCGCGCGACGCGCGCTGGAGATCGCGGCCGCCGGGGGACACAACCTGCTGATGGTCGGCGTCCCCGGCAGCGGCAAGACCATGCTGGCGCGCTGCCTGCCCGGCATTCTGCCGCAGATGTCACAGGCCGAAGCCTTTGAAACCACGCGGATTTACAGCGTATCCGGGATGCTCAAGCCAGGGGAAGGGCTGATGACACAGCGCCCGTTCCGCACGCCGCATCATTCAGCGTCCGTTGCCGCACTCGTGGGCGGCGGCGCCAACGCGCGGCCGGGCGAGGTTTCACTGGCGCACAATGGCGTGCTGTTTCTGGACGAAATGCCGGAGTACCCGCGCAGCGTGCTGGAAGCGCTGCGTCAACCGCTGGAGGATGGCTACGCCACGGTGTCGCGCGTGCGCGCCCGCGCGCAGTACCAGTCCTCCTTTATGCTGGTCAGCAGCATGAACCCCTGCCCCTGCGGCTACTACGGCAGCCGGGTGAGACCCTGCCGGTGCGGCAGCCACGAGATCCGCAAATACCTGGACCGCATCTCCGGCCCGCTGCTGGACCGGATTGAGCTGCAGGTGGAGGTGGACAATGTGCCCATTGAGGATATCACCTCCCCAAACCAGGCGGAGGACAGCCTGACCGTGCGGGGGCGGGTGGTCGCCGCGCGCGACCTGCAGCTTCGGCGCTATGCCGGCACACCGTTCCGCTGCAACGCGCAGCTGGATACAAAGCACATGGATGCGTTTGCCAACATCGCGCCGGAAGCACTCAAATTATTGCAGCAGGCCATGCAGCGCCACGCGTTCAGCATGCGCGTCTATGGCCGCCTGATCAAGGTGGCGCGCACGATTGCCGACCTGCGCGCTGAAGCGCGCATCGAACTACCCGCCATGGCGGAAGCTGTGCAGTTCCGGATGATCGACGCCAAGTATTGGGGCGGCGCGTATGGGCAATGACCTGGACGCGCTGTCTGTGCTGTGGCTGTCGTTAAGCGACAGCCTGACCTGGCAGGTGCGCGAGCGCTTGCTGACAGGGGACGGCGGCGCGGCTGCCGTTTTTGCCTGTCAGGACCTGACCACACTGGGCATCCCCGCAAAAGCTGCCCATGAACTGTCCCATATCCGCCGGGAAGGGCTGGACCAGGCGGTGGCGGACTTGTACAGGCGGGGCATTTCCTGGGCGGTGCGTGGGCAACCTGGCTATCCAGAGAAACTGGCGCAGATCATCGATCCGCCGCATACGCTGTTCTTTCGCGGGCGCCTGGACGACACGCCCAGGCGTGACCGTGGTCAGCGGCCTGGCGCGCGGGGTGGACACCGCCGCTCACCGCGGCGCGCTGGAGGGCCGCGGCCGCACGGTGGCGGTGCTCGGATCGGGGCTGGACAACCTATACCCGCCGGAAAATGCTGATCTCGCTAACCAGATCGTCGCCGCAGGCGGCGCGGTGGTCAGCGAGCTGCCCCCGATGTCGGAGCCCCTTGCCTTTCATTTTCCGGTGCGCAACCGGATCATCAGCGGGCTGTCGGATGCCGTCCTGCTGGTCGAAGCGCGCGAGAAAAGCGGCACCTGGATCACCGTGGGCCACGCGCTGGCGCAGGGGCGCGAGGTGTTTGCGATGCCGGGGCCGGTGGACGCGCCCAGCTCCGCGCTGCCGCACAAGCTGATCCGCGAAGGGGCCAGATTGTGCACCTGCGCGGGGGAC
>JAGVSV010000121.1 GCA_019137115.1 Bacillota bacterium | reverse complement strand
GCCCGCCAACGCGATCACAGCGGCATACGAGGGCTATCACAGCATGGTGGCAGTGGCCGTCACGTTTGACGAAAACGGCGCGATCACGTTCCTCAAGATCGGCGACGGCCGCTTTTCGGAAACTGCGGGCATCGGCGACAAGGCGCTGGCGCCGGAATTCGCCGCGCAGTTTATCGGCAAAGCGCCGCCGCTTGAGATCACCGACATCGACACCATCACCGGCGCCACCTGGACGGTAAAAGCGGTCATCGACGGCATCAACGAGGCGTACACCAGGAAGGATGAAGCGCCTGCGGAAGCCACCGAAGCGCCCAAAGCTGAGGAAGCAGAAATCCCCGCCAACGCGATTACGGCCGCCTTCGAGGGCTACCACAGCATGGTGGCGGTTGCCGTCACGTTTGACGAAAACGGCGCGATCACGTTCCTCAAGATCGGCGACGGCCGCTTCTCGGAAACTGCGGGCATCGGCGACAAGGCGCTGGCGCCGGAATTCGCCGCGCAGTTTATCGGCAAAACACCACCGCTTGAAATCACCGACATTGATACGATCAGCGGCGCCACCTGGACGGTAAAAGCGGTTCTCGACGGCATCAACGAAGCGTACACGAAGGTGGGCAAATGACCCTGGGTACGCTTCCGGAACGAAAGGCGGGATCAAACATGCGGAAATTCACGTTCGGCGGCGGTATTCATCCGCTGAGCGATATGCACGAGGGCAAGGCGGAAACCCGCGGGCGCGAGGTGATCGCGTTCGCGCCGGATCAGGTCGTCATCCCCATGGACATGCATCTGGGCGCGCCCAGCGTGCCCACGGTCGCCAAGGGCGACACGGTGCTGTTGGGCCAGGTCATTGCCACCCCAACAGGCGCCAGAGGCATCCCGGTGCATGCTTCGGTCAGCGGCACGGTTTCGGACGTGGGCATGCGCCAGCTTGTGGGCCGCGCGCCTAGCATGTGCGTGGTGATTGACAATGACCACCGCGATGAATGGGTTAAACTCACCCCCCTGGGCACCGTGGAAACCGCCCCGGCGGATCAGATCATTCCGGCCATCCAGCAGGCGGGCATCTGCGGCCTGGGCGGCGCGTGCTTCCCCACCCACGCCAAGATGACCATCCCCGAGGGCAAGGTAGTGGACACGCTGATCATCAACGGCGCGGAGTGCGAAACCTTCCTGACGGCGGATTTTCGCCTGATGCTGGAGACGCCCGACCGGGTGGTCCAGGGCACACGGCTGGCCATGCGCGGGATGAACGTGCCGCGCGCCATCATCGCCATTGAGGACAACAAACCCGAAGCCATCGACACCATGCGCGAGGCCATCAAGGGGCAGTCCGGCATCGAGCTGGCCGTCATGAAAACCAAGTATCCGCAGGGCGGGGAAAAGTACCTGATCTCCTCGCTGCTCAAGCGCGAGGTGCCTTCGGGCGGCCTGCCATTGGACGCGCACGTTGTGGTGCTCAACGTGGGCACAGCCGCGGTGATCAGCGACGCGATCCTGGATGGCAAGCCGCTGACCACCCGCATCGTGACCGTGACCGGCGCGGTGAAAACCCCTTCCAACCTGCGGGTGCGCATCGGTACCAGTATCCAGGACGCGGTGGCGTTCTGCGGCGGATATACCGAGCCCCCGGCGCGCATCTTCTTTGGCGGCAGCATGTCCGGCATCGCGGTGCCGGATGACACCATGCCGATTACCAAGGCCAACAACGGCGTGGTGGCGCTCACCGAAAAGCAGGCGGTACTGTATGAGGAATCGCCCTGCATCCGCTGCGGCCGCTGTGTGCGCGCGTGCCCGGCCCGGCTCAATCCGTTCCAGCTCAAAGCGGTGCTGGACGTCAACGACGACCTGGTCGAGGCTGAAAGGCTGCACATCGCTGAATGCTGCGTCTGTGGCGCATGCAGCTATGTCTGCCCTGCCCGCCGCACGTTAAGCTCCACGATCAAGGCCGCGCGCGATGTCATCGCGGCAAGGAGGATGGCACGATGAACCTACGTGTTTCGGCAGGCCCTCATCTGTTGGCCAAGGACAGCACCCGCACGCTGATGATCGACGTGCTGATCGCTCTTGTGCCCACAACGGCGGCAGGCATCTACCTGTTTGGGTTGCGCGCCGCCTGGGTGCTCAGCGTGGCGATTGTCTCTGCGGTCATCTCGGAGTATGTCTGGCAGCGGCTGATGAAGCGCCCGGTACGGGTGGGGGATTTCTCCGCCGTTGTGACCGGCTTGATCCTGGGCCTGAACCTGCCCAGCACGATCGCCCTGTGGGTGCCGGCCATCGGCAGCGCCATTGCGATCATATTGATCAAGGAGCTGTTCGGCGGCATAGGGCACAACTTCATGAACCCGGCGATGTTCGCCCGCGCGTTCCTGATGGCTTCCTGGCCCGCCCGCATGATCCAGTTTGCTCTGCCCGAACGCCTGCTGGGTGCGTCCCAGGCCGCCGTGGGTGTGGACACCATGGCCAGCGCCACGCCGCTGCTGATGCCCGGCAACTGGACCACATATGACATGCTCTTGGGCAACATCCCCGGCACCATTGGCGAGGTCAGCAAGGTGGCGATACTGATCGGGTTTGTGTACCTGCTGTTTGTGGGCACCATCAGCTGGGAGATTCCCACCATCTTTGTGGGCACCACCGCGCTTCTAAGCTGGCTGCTGGGCGCTGACCCGCTGATTGCCGTGCTTTCCGGCGGCGTGCTGTTTGGCGCGGTGTTCATGGCCACGGATTACGCGACGGGCCCGATCTACTTCCCCGGCAAGGTGATCTTTGCCATCGGCTGCGGCGCGATGGTGGTGATCATACGGCAATACGGCAACTACCCCGAGGGCGTTACGTTTGCCATTTTGCTGATGAACTGCGTGACGCCGCTGCTTGACCGCTTTACGGTACGGCGCGTGTATGGGACGGTGAAAAAACATGCCTAAGAGAGACAATCTGCGGTCCGTGTTTCTAAACGGTGTTCTGACGGAGAACCCCATTTTCCGCCTGGTGCTGGGCACCTGCCCGGCCATTGCGGTCACCACCAGCACCATGAACGGCATCGGCATGGGGCTGGCGGCCACGTTCGTGCTGCTGGGCTCCAACGTGGTGATCTCCATGCTGCGCAATTTCATCCCCAGCAAGGTGCGCATCCCCGCGTTCATCGTGGTCATCTGCACGTTTGTCACCATCATTCAGCTGCTGATGCAGGCGTACGTGCCCTCGCTGTACGACGCGCTGGGCATCTTCCTGCCGCTGATCGTGGTCAACTGCATCATACTGGCGCGCGCGGAAGCGTTTGCCAGCAAGAACGGCGTGTTTGCGTCGGCTGTTGACGCGCTGGGCATGGGCCTGGGCTTTACCCTGGCGCTGATCGTGATCGGCGGCGCGCGCGAGATCCTGGGTGCGGGCACGTTCCTGGGGTTCAATCTGCTGGGCGCGGGCTTTGAGCCGGTGCTGCTGATGATCCTGCCCCCGGGCGGCTTCATCGTGTACGGCCTGTCGCTGGGCATCATCAACGCGATTGCCAACCGCCGCAGCAAGCGCGCCATCACAGGGAAGGAAGGTGTGCAGGCATGAGACTGAATGAAGTGGGCATTTTCCTGTTCTTTGTCAGCTGCGCGCTGGTCAACAACTTCATCTTCAGCCGCTTTCTGGGCAACTGCCCCTACCTGGGTGTTTCCAACAAGTTAAGCACCGCCACCGGCATGGGCATCGCGGTGACGTTCGTGATGGGCCTGTCCTCGCTGTTTGCCTACATCGTGTACACCTACGTGCTGGTTCCGCTGGACCTGAAATACCTGGATACGATTTCCTTCATCCTGATCATCGCCGCCCTCGTGCAGTTCGTTGAGATGTTCATGCGAAAATCGCTGCCGGCGCTGTACAGCGCCCTGGGCATCTATCTTCCGCTGATTACCACCAACTGTGCGGTGCTGGGCGTGACGCTGGTCAACATGAAGGAAGGCTACAACTTGATCGAGTCGGTGTTAAGCGGCGTGTTCGGCGCGCTAGGCTTTCTGCTGGCGATCGTGCTGATGGCAGGCATCCGCGAACGGCTGGAGCTGTCGGACATCCCGGAATCCTTCAAGGGATTCCCCATCTGCCTGATCATTGCCGGCATGATGTCGCTGGCGTTCTTCGGCTTCCAGGGCTTGGTCAAATAGGGAGGCGACGCAATGAACATTACGGCAATCCTTTACGCTGTCGGCCTGCTGGGGGGCATGGGCATCCTGGCGGGGATGCTGCTGACGTTTGCGGACAGCAAGTTCAGCGTGCCGGTGGACGAGCGGGAAGCCAGGGTGCGCGAAGCGGTGTCCGGCGCCAACTGCGGCGTGTGCGGATACCCGGGTTGTGACGCCTTTGCCGCCGCCGTGGTGCGCGGCGAAGCGCCGATCACCGGCTGCATTCCCGGCGGCGCCCGCACGATTGAAGCGCTGTCCGAAATCATGGGTCTGAACGCCGAGGGCAAGGAGCCCATGACCGCCCGCGTGCTGTGCCTGGGCAACAACGACACCGTGAAGCCCCGCTATGAGTACACTGGGTATAAAAGCTGCCGCCTGGCGTCCCAGCTGTCCGGCAGCCCTAAAAAGTGCTATGTGGCCTGCCTGGGGCAGGGCGACTGTGTGCGCGCCTGCAAGTTTGACGCGATCAGGATCGTCAACGGCCTTGCGGTCATCGATGAAAAGAAGTGCACCGCCTGTGAACAGTGCGTGCTGGTGTGCCCGCACAACGTGATCAAGATGCAGCCCCTGTCGGCCACTGTGTTGGTGCGCTGCCGCAACACACAGCCCGCCCGTGGCTCGCGGGAGGCTTGCCTGGCCGCGTGCATCGCCTGCAAGCGCTGTGAAAAGGCCTGCCAGTATGACGCCATCCATGTGCAGAACAACTGCGCGATCATTGATGTGGCCAAGTGCACGCGCTGCGGCGACTGCGTGGCGGTGTGCCCCTCCAAATGCATCATCATGACATGAAGCAGCAGGGCGTTCCTCAAAGGGGGCGGCGCAAGCGCGCCTCCTTTTCTCCCTTTTTGGCGAAGGCTTTTGCCCTTCTTCTGGCGTGCACGCTGCTTTGTGGATCGGCGCTGGCTCAGGATTTGACGCTCACCGAGGACGAAGTCAACCAGCTGCTGTACGAGGTGCACGCGCAGGAAGAGGCGTCGGCAGGCAGCTTCCTGGTGTTGCCCGAAGGGTATGAGGAACCGGCAACCGGCTATGACGGCGTGTACCACCTTTTGCTGGTGGGCGTGGATTCGCCGACGGACGCCATCGCCGGCCGCAGTGACACGATGCTGTTGGCGTCCCTGTACGTGCCGCAGAAGGAGCTGCGGCTCACCTCCTTTATGCGCGATTTGTACGTGCCCATAGCCGGGCGTGGCCACAACCGGCTTAACGCCGCTTATGCCTTTGGCGGGCCAGACCTGCTGATCCGCACGCTGCACGAGGTGTTCAAGATCCAGGTGGACGGCTATGTGGCGGTCAACTACGCGTCGATGGTCACCCTCGTGGACGCGATTGGCGGCGTGACGGTGTATGTCAGTGACGCCGAACTCAAATCGCTCAACGGCATTCTGTCCTACTACCGCTACCTGCGGGGCGAAAACCAGACGCAAGGGCTGTTGCAACAGGCCGGCTTGCAGGAGCTGACTGGGTTGCAGGCGATGTCCTACGCGCGCATCCGAAAGCTGGACAGCGATTTTGAGCGTGTCGCCCGCCAGCAGCGCGTGATGGAAGCGATCTTTGCCAAGATTCGTACGCTGGACGCCCAGACGCTGGTCTCGCTTGCTTTTGCCCACATGGACCAGGTAGAAACCGACATATCCGCCGCCGAGGCGGTGCGGCTGATCAGTCAGGCGCATGGCGTTACCGTGGATACCACCCGCTCGCTGCGCATCCCGGTAAATGGCGCCTATGCCAGCAAAACCATCCGGGGCGCGGCGTTTATCATCCCCAACATGAAACGCAACCTGGCAGCGCTGGCTGCGTTCCTTGCGCCGTAAACGCGCGGGAAGGGAGCATATCATGGAAACATACCTGACCGCGCTGGCCAGACAGGTCATTCAGGAGTGCACATTCGAGCACGACTGTGGGTATCTGGGACAACAGCAGCGCATGCGGGTGTTCTTGCCGTCGGGCGACAACAAGTACCCCAGCTTCTGGGTGCGGGACTGTGCGATGACCAGCCTGTCAGGCGAGATGCCGCTTGAGGACATCAGGCGCTATGTGATGATCATTGCGCACAATGGGCAGAACGGCAGCACACCACGGTATCTGGCAAACGGGTTGGTGGTGCCGCCCTACGCGGTGGCCGATCACATTAACTTTGACGGCTATCCCGTGTTCTACCCCGGCACATACGGGGATGGGGACAACCAGGGCGACGGCCGTTTCGGCAAACTACCGCCGCTGGATGATAACAGCTTTTTCGTTCTAATGGCCGCGCGCTATGTGCTGACCTCTGGTGACCGGGATTTTCTGGTTACCGACATCAACGGCATGACGCTGCTGTCCCGGCTGGAACGGGCGATGGAAGCGTACAATGTGGACCCACAAACCGAGTTGTTTTTCGCCACCGAGGACATGCGCGCGGTGGACTGGGGCTTTGCTGACGCCATCGTCAAAACCGGGACACTGCTGATGCCGTCCCTATTCCGGCGCGATGCAGCGCTGGCGATGGCGGAGCTGACCGCAGGGGAAAAGGCGGCGGGCTACCGCGCAATTGCGCGCAGGATCGACGCATCCATCCTTCACACCTTCTGGGACGGCAGCGGATGGCTGCTGTCCGCAACTGACATCGGGCGCCAACATGATGTGTGGGGTACAGCGTATGCCGCGCAGGCCGGTGTGCTGACCGGGCAGTACAAGCGCAGGGCACAGGAAGCGTTGGTGCAGGCGTATACGTCCGAGGATGCCATCGCCCACGGCTATGTCCGGCACATCCCGGTGTCGGAAAACCACAGCCCGCATACCGCGTGGGAGCGCAGCAGCGGCCCCGTGGCGCTGGGGGATTACCAGAACGGCGCGTACTGGTCCACGCCCACAGGCTGGTACTTTGCAGCACTCTATGACAATCACAAGGAGCTGGCGCTCCAGCTGATGCAGGAGTTTATTGAGCACACCAAGACGTATGAGGCCAAAACATCGGCATAGAACGCGCGTACGTGGAAACCATGCGCTTCAAGCTCAGCAGATAGCGTTTCCTTCGTAAAGGTTGTGTCCCAGATGTTGTGGTCGCGCATGCTGTTTTTCGTCACAACAACGTTCCGCGACAGACCCACTGTGCCCGGATAGCACGCATCCAGGCGCAGACAAACATGCGGCGCAGCGCTCCAGAAGCCGCCGCTTTCATGTTTCTGCTAGGAATACCGCTCCTCAAACCCGGCGTAGTGCTGCGGGGTAAACACGTCAAACAGGAAGACGCCGCCTGGCTTGACTGCCCGATGTACGGTGCGCAGCAGTTTCGCCCGATCCGCAGGCACCAGTGCGCCATAGTCACACCAGATCATGGTTGCCGCGTCAAACGCG
>JAGVSV010000181.1 GCA_019137115.1 Bacillota bacterium | reverse complement strand
GTGATGCATTCCGGCGACGGGGGCAATACGTTCTCAGCGCCAAAAGAACTCGTGCCCGGCGATACCGGCGGGCGCGGGCCGGTCAAGAACAAGCCGCTGCGGCTGCTGGATGGCCGCGTGCTGTGCCCCGCCTCGGTGGAAACGCTGTCCCGCTGGGACGCGTTTGTGGACATCACCGACGGGGGCTTTTCGTCTTTCCGGCGCAGCGCGCTGGTGCCACTGGATCGGGGAGAAAGCACGCCGTTGTCGGCGAACGCGTTCCGCTTTGCCGGGAAAGGCGTCATCCAACCCGCCCTGTGGCAGACCAGCGACGGGCAGGTGCATATGCTGCTACGCTCGACTGAGGGCTGGATGATGCGCAGCGATTCTATGGATCGGGGCGAGACCTGGTGCCCCGCCTATGCCACCGAACTGCCCAACAACAACAGCGGCCTGGATGTGGCGCAGCTGCGCGACGGCCGCCTGGCAGTGGCGCTCAATCCCATCAGCGACCGCGGCGCCCGCACGCCGCTGTGCGTTTATGTGTCCGGGGATGGTATCCATTTTGAGCATGCGGTGACATTGCGCGATGCGCCCGGCGAGTACTCCTACCCCACGCTGCTGGCGGATGGCGATCATCTGTACGTGATCTACACGGTCAACCGGGTTAGAATCGGCTACGCCGTGTTGGATGCCAACGCCTGAACGCATAAAGAACCGGCGGGGTGATCCGCCGGTGCTTGATTTCACACTTCACATGTAGGGTCACTGGAAAATATCCTTGACCTTGTCCATAAAGCCCTTCTGGCTTTCGTATTCCTTGCCGGTCATGCTTTTGTCCAGCTGGCGCAGGAGTTCCTTCTGCTTGTCATTCAGGCGTTTGGGCACATCCACGCGCACCTTGAGCATCAGGTCGCCGCGCAGCGTCGAGTGCAGGCGCGGCATGCCCTCGCCCTTGATGCGGAACACGGTGTCCGTCTGCGTGCCTTCGGGGATTTTGTGTTTGACCGATCCCTTCAGCGTAGGTACGTCGATCTCGGCGCCCAGCGCGGCCTGGGTAAAGGAGATGGGCATCTCCAGGTGCAGGGCGGTGCCTTCGCGCCGGAACAGCTTGTGCGGGCGCACAGTCACCACGATCTGCAGGTCGCCGTTGGGCCCGCCGTTGATGCCGGGCTCGCCCTGGCCGTTCATGACGATGACCTGGTTGGAGTCAATGCCGGCGGGGATGTTCACCGTGGCGGTGCGCTTCTTGCGCACGTGGCCGGAGCCGGAGCAGGTGCCGCACGGCTCCTTGACCACCTTGCCGGAACCCCCGCAAGTGGAGCAGGTGCGCACGCTGACCATGAAGCCGCCGCTGACGCGCATCTGGCCGGAGCCCTTGCACGTGGGGCAGGTTTCGGGCTGGGTGCCCGCCTTGGCGCCGGAGCCGTGACAGGTTTCGCAGTTCTCGTTGCGCATGAAGTCAAACGACTTTTTCGCGCCGAACGCCGCTTCCTCAAAGCTGATCTGCAGGCCATAGCGCAGGTCGTTGCCCTGCATGGGCGCGTTCCTGCGGCTGGCGCCGCCCATGCCGCCGCCAAAGAGCTGATCAAAAATGCCCTCAAAGCCGCCGAAGCCAGACGTGTCAAACCCACCGAAGCCGCCAAAGCCGCCGCCCATGGGTCCATCCATGCCGAACTGGTCGTACTGGGCCCGTTTTTCGGGGTCCGACAGCACGGCGTTGGCTTCGTTGAGCTCCTTGAAGCGCGCTTCTGCTTCTTTATCGTCAGGGTGCAGGTCGGGGTGGCTCTTTTTAGCCAACTTGCGGTAGGCGGCCTTGATCTGATCGTTGGTCGCCTTCCTGTCTACGCCCAGCACCTCGTAATAGTCTCTTTTGGTTGCCATTTGTTCCTCGCTATGGCGAAGGACTAAGCGCGTTGTCGCTTAGTCGCTTCGCCAGTATTTCCAAGCGGATGCAGCTTAGTGCACTTCGCCGTCCGCGTCGACGGACCCGTCCGGGTTCTGCTGCGGCTGGTCGGGCTGCGGGGCGCTGCCGTTCGCGTCATGCCCCTGATAAATCTTGCCAAAGATCGCGTACACCTTCTGGGTCATGGCGTCCATGGCGGTCTGGATCTCGGCGGCGTTGTTGCCTTCGCGCACCTGCTTGAACGCTTGCAGCTCCTGCTCCACAGTGGCCTTGTCCTCTTGGGATAGCTTGTCGCCGTTTTCCTTGAGCTGCTTGTCGATGTCGTAGGCTACGCTGTCCGCGCGGTTCAGGGTTTCCACCTCTTCCTTGCGGTGCTTGTCCTGCTCAGCATACTGCTCGGCTTCCTTCACGCGCGCCTGGATCTCCTCCTCGCTCATGTTGGTGGAGGCGGTGATCGTGATGTTCTGCGTGTTGCCGGTGCCCATGTCCTTGGCGGACACCGAGACGATGCCGTTCTTGTCGATGGCGAACTTCACCTCGATCTGGGGCACGCCGCGCGGCGCCGCCGGGATGCCGGTCAGCTGGAAGCGGCCCAGCGTCTTGTTGTCATAGGCCATCGGGCGCTCGCCCTGCAGCACGTGGATTTCCACCGTGGTCTGCCCGTCGGCGGCCGTGGAGAACACCTGCGACTTTTCCGTCGGGATGGTGGTGTTGCGGTCGATCAGCCGGGTAAAGATGTGGCCTTCGGTCTCCAGCCCCAGGCTGAGCGGCGTCACGTCCAGCAGCAGCACGTCCTTGACCTCGCCGCCTAGCACGCCGCCCTGGATGGCGGCGCCGATGGCAACGCACTCGTCCGGGTTGATGCCCTTGAAGGGCTCTTTGCCGGTGATGTTCTTGACGGCATCCTGCACGGCGGGCACGCGGGTGGATCCGCCCACCAGGATCACCTTGTCAATCTGCTGCGCGGTCAGCCCCGCGTCCTTGAGCGCCGTTTGCAGCGGGCCAATGGTTTTTTCGACCAGGTCGGCAGTCAGCTCGTTGAACTTGGCGCGCGTCAGCGTTACGTCCAGGTGCTTGGGGCCGTTGGCGTCCGCCGTGATAAACGGCAGGTTGATGTTGGCGCTCATAACGCCGGACAGCTCCACCTTGGCTTTCTCGGCGGCTTCCTTTAGCCGCTGGCTGGCCATCTTGTCCTTTTTCAGGTCAATGCCGTTTTCCTTCTGGAAAATGCCAGCGACATAGTCAATGACCCTGTCGTCAAAGTCGTCGCCGCCCAACTTGGTGTCGCCGTTGGTGGCCAGCACCTCAAACACGCCGTCGCCGATCTCCAGGATGGACACGTCAAACGTGCCGCCGCCCAGGTCATACACCAGGATCTTGTGCGAGGTATCTTTATCCAGCCCATAGGCGAGCGACGCTGCGGTGGGCTCGTTGATGATGCGCTGCACGTCCAGCCCCGCGATGCGGCCTGCGTCCTTGGTGGCCTGCCGCTGGCTGTCCGAGAAGTACGCGGGCACGGTGATCACCGCCTGGGTGATCGTCTCGCCCAGGTAGGCTTCGGCATCGGTCTTGAGTTTCTGCAGGATCATCGCGCTGATGTCCTGGGGGGTGTACTCCTTGCCGTCAATGTGTACTTTGTGGTTGGTGCCCATCTCCCGCTTGATCGAGGAGATCGTGCGGTCCGGGTTGGTGATGGCCTGGCGCTTGGCAATCTGGCCCACCAGACGTTCGCCATCCTTGGTGAAGGCAACCACTGACGGGGTGGTGCGGCTTCCTTCGCTGTTGGGGATGACCACCGGCTCGCCGCCCTCCATGACGGCTACGCAGCTGTTGGTGGTGCCCAGGTCAATTCCGATCATCTTGCTCATGGTGAATCCTCCGAAAATATCGTTAAAATTTGTAGGTTTCGTTGTCAGGCTTCCGGCACCACGCGAACCATCGCGTGACGCAGGACGCTTTCGCCCATTTTGTATCCCTTGAGCAGCACCTGGGCGACGGTGCCGGGCTCGCCCTCCTCGCTGGTGGCCTGCGCCACCGCGTTTTCAAGGGCAGGATCAAACTTTTCCCCGGTGCGGTCAATGGCGTACACGCCGCGCTTTTCCAGCGCTTCGGTCAGCTGCCGCAACACCAGGGTCACCCCGTCACACAGCGTGGCATCGGTGGATTCCGTCGCCAGCGCGCGCTCCAGGTTATCAACCACCGGGAGAATGGTTTTGATGAAGGCGACTGCCCCATCTTCAAACGCCTCGGCGCGCACGCTCTGGTTGCGGCGGCGGTAGTTGTCAAAATCCGCCTGCACGCGCTGCGCCATGTTAAGGTATTCATCCCGCTGCGCTTCGGCCTGCGCGCACTGGGCTTGCCAGTCCGTCACCTCAACCTCGACAGCGGCTTCGACCTCGCCTTCGGGCATGGTCTCCTGCGTGTCTGCCGCGGGCATTTGATCCTTCGGGTCCGTCGTTTTGTGCTTCATACCTTCCTCCGGTTGTATTTGCTTCCGGCTTGTCCGCTTATATGGCGGACAGCATGTCGGTCAGTGCGCCGCCCACGGCGGTCAGGGTGGACATCACACGGTCATACGGCATGCGCGTGGGGCCAATGATACCCAATGTCCCGGTGCTGCCGCCACTGGCCTGGTAAGGGGCCAGGATCAGGCTGCAACAAGCCATCTCCGGAATGCCGTTTTCCGGGCCGATCCGGACGTCAAACGCGGCGTCAGTGTTGGCCTTCATCAGGGACACCAGCCGTTCTTTGGCTTCCAGCAGGGTCAGCACCGAGCGCGCGGTATCCACATCCTGATACTCAGGGTAATACAGGATGTTGTGGCTGCCGTGCACCTGGACATTGTCCGTGGCGTTCTGCTTTTCGATCTGCTCGGCCAGCTCCATGATGCCGCGCAGCACGCGCGGGTCGGCTTCGGCCTGCAGGACATACTGACGCAGCATCTCCTGCACTTCGCCCAGCGTCCTGTCACGGAAGCGCTCAGTGAGCATGCGGCTGATGGCATACAGCGCGTCGCTGTCCAGAGATTCCGACACATGCACCATGGAATCCCGCACGATGCCGGCATCGGTGACAATGATCACCAGCGCGGCGGAGCGTGAGATCGACACCATGTGCAGGCTGCGGATACGCAGCTCCAGCTGCCGGGGCATCAGCACCAGCGAGGCATAACGCGTCAGCTCGGACAGCACCTGCGCGGTGCTGGCGACCACATCCTCCAGCTGCTTGACATGGCGCAGGAAATACTCCCGTGCCTGGTCGGCAACCAGCGCGTCCACCTCGCCGGATTCCAGCAGCTGGTCGACATACAGCCGGTAGGCGCGCGCGTTGGGCACGCGGCCGGCGGAGATGTGCGGCTGCTCCAGATACCCCATTTCCTCCAGGTCACTCATCTCGTTGCGGATGGTGGCGCTGGAGAGCCCCATATCATACTTGCGCGATATGGTGCGGGAGCCCACCGGCGCGGCCGTGAGGATATGGTCATCAATGATCGCCCGAAGAATGCGTTTCTTGCGGTCATCCATCGAAAGCGCCAGAGTCCTCACCTCCTGTCCGGGTTCCCCCTGCCGTGTTGTTAGCACTCGGTCGCTTTGAGTGCTAACGCACGTTACCAACATAGCATGCTCCTCCTGCTTTGTCAACACTTTGCGGCAACTTTTTCGGCAAGCGCTTGACATACCCGCCCGTGCGGTGGTACATTGTGCGAGGCTTTGAAAAGCCTGTGCCCAAGACAGCAGGTACGCAACCGCGTGTAAAGGATTCGTCCGCCCGCCGAGGTATGAGAAGCATGACCACGTTATGCCCTTGTGCCGATGCACAGGGGTTTTTCTACTTCAGGCCCGAAAGCAGGTGAAACAAACAATTGAGCAAGAACTTCGAGCTGAAACAGGAAAAGGTCGCGCAGATGACCGAGAAGATCCGCAACGCTGAAAGCATGGTGGTCGTCAGCTACAAGGGCATCACGGTGGAGGAAATCACCGCGCTGCGCGCCAAGTGCCGCGAAAGCAACGTGGACTATGTCGTGTACAAGAACAACCTGATGGTGCGCGCGCTGGATGGCCTGGACGTGCATGACTTTGACCATCTGCTGATCGGGCCGTGCGCCTATGCCTTCAGCGACACGGACGCCATCGCCCCGGCCAAGGTGCTGTCCGATTACATCGCGCAGGCGCGCAACGACAAGATCACCATCAAGGCCGGCCTGGTGGAAGGCACGTACATGGACGCCAAGTCTGTGGAAGCCCTGGCCAAACTGCCCAGCCGCGAGGTGCTGGTCTCCAAGATCATGGGCAGTCTGAATGCTCCGATCACCAACTTCGTCGGCGTGCTGAGCGCCACGCTGCGCTCCCTGGTGTACGCGGTGGATGCCGTGCGCAAGCAGAAAGCCGGCGAGTGACCCAAGGTACCCAAAACAAACAATTAATTGGAGGAATAAACCATGACCCGTCAAGAAATCCTGACTGCCATTGAGTCCATGACCGTGCTGGAGCTGGCAGAGCTTGTAAAGGAACTGGAGACCAAGTTCGGCGTGTCCGCCGCTGCCCCCGTCGCCGCCGCTGCCCCCGCGGCCGCCGCTGCCGCCCCCGAAGCCGCCGAAGAGAAGACCGAGTTTGACGTCGTGCTGACCAGCGCGGGCAGCGAAAAGATCAAGGTCATCAAGGTTGTGCGCGAGCTGGTCACCGGCATTGGCCTGAAGGAAGCCAAGGACTTTGTGGAATCCGTTCCCAAGACTGTCAAGGAAGGCCTGCCCAAGGCAGAAGCCGAAGCCATCAAAAAGCAGTTTGAAGAAGTGGGCGCGACCGTCGAAGTCAAGTAAACCCGCTGATTATTCTAAAACGCCCGCCCCCGTGAGGGAGCGGGCGTTCTGCATGGCTTCCTGATCTGGTTGGATTACTCGGCGTTCCAGCGGTCGTAGGCGGTCTGGTAGGCGGCCAGCACCTTGTCGATGCCCATGTCCTTCACCTGGCCCACATAAGCGTCCCAGTCCTTGGTCAGGTCGGAAACACCGGTGATGAACTCCGCCTCCATGCGGCTGACATAGGTGGCGATGTCCGCGTAGTTAGCGTCAATCACCATCTGCTCCTCATCGTTGAACGACATGGTGGGGAAGCTCACGATGACATAGGGGTTCAGGTTGTTGATGTAGCCAATTTGGCGGGCACGGTTGTTGCTCTCCTCGTTGGTGATGACGTCCTTGAACGTGTACAGGAACGGTCCATAGTAGTAGATGCCGCGCTTGAAGGTGTAGGTATTGCCCGGCTCGTTGTCGGGGTTTTCATCAAAGATGAAGGCGAATTCCTTTTTGGTGTCGTCGGTGAACTTCCAGTGCAAGCCTTCAGGGCCATAATGACTGGCGGCGCAATACAGGCCGGTGCCCGGGGCAACCTCCGCCTTGGCGTATAGGATGTCAAAGCACTGTGCCAGTTCCTTTTTATTCTCGCATTTTTCTGTGATTACAAAGCCGCCGGCGGTGCCCATCTGGGTGCTGTTGGAGATCAGGGTGAGGGTATCGTC
>JAGVSV010000251.1 GCA_019137115.1 Bacillota bacterium | reverse complement strand
TTGAACGCCTCAAACAGCCCCAGGGAGTAG
Source organism: Bacillota bacterium (assembly GCA_019137115.1). Lineage (GTDB taxonomy): Bacteria > Bacillota > Clostridia > Christensenellales > Aristaeellaceae > JAGVSV01. Next base: position 7,391 of record JAGVSV010000251.1, on the reverse strand, counting down.
GGGGTGGCGTTGTCATAGAGCGCCGCTACCTTCTTGATGCCCTGTTGCGCCATATAGTTGGCGATGACATTGCCCTGGAAGGGATCCAGGAAGCAGGTGCGGAAAACGTTGGCGCGGTCGGTCGTTACGTCATAGTCTGTCGCCGAAGGGGTAATCTGCGGGATGCCGTCCTCAGCGGAAACTTCGGCCACGGCCTTGGTTTCGCCCGACAGCACCGCGCCTAAGATGGCGACCACGCCGTCCTGCTCCACCAGTTTGTTGTACGCGCTGATTGCAAAGTCCGCCTTGGCTTCGGTGTCTTCCCAGAGGATCTCCACCTGTTGGCCCAGCACGCCCCCGGCGGCGTTGATCTGCTTGATGTACAGGTCTACCCCTTCCCGGACGGCCAGGCCATACTTCGAGTAGTCACCGCTCAGCACGCCGATGCCGCCAATTTTGATGGCGTCAGCGGCCATTGCGGCGGGCGCGACCAACGACAATGCCATGGCAAGAGCCAACAGCACCACGAAAAACCGTTTCTTCATAAGGGAATACGCCTCCTTCTTCTCCGCCCTGGGGCAGATGCAGACAGATTACAGGAAGTGGTACATTTATGCAACACAATCCTTGTACATTTTTCGTTTTCGCGCGATAAAGCGGTCAACGGATGCCGCCTTGACTTGACCGGCAGCCGATCTATAATGGATGCGGCCAGCGCCGCAAGCACACAGAAAGGACAACGCATGAATCGGTATACGTTTATAGTGCAAGCCGGGCAAGGGATGCCGGTGCGCAGGTTCGTGCGGCTGGCGCTTCCAACCGCGCCGGACTGGGTGTTGCGGGAGGCCTTCAAGCAGCGGCAGGTGCGGGTGCAGGATGCCCGTGTGGACGGCAACCATGTGCTTGCGCCGGGCGATGCGGTGGTTATTTATACAGGTTGGAAACGCGCGGACCTGCCCGTTGTGTACGAGGACGAGCAGGTGCTGGTGTGCAACAAACCCGCCAATGTGATCAGCGACCGCAACGCCTTGAGCCCGTTTTCGCTTGTATCCTGGGCCGAAGAATTTGCAGCCGGCTCGTACCAGCCCATTTTGTGCCATCGGCTGGACAACCAAACCAGCGGGTTGATCCTGCTGTCCAAGTCGCAGGCGGCCGCAGACGCTGTTGGTGTTGCGATGCAAGACGGGGAAATTGGCAAGCAATATCTAGCCATTGTGACAGGAACGCCTGACCCTGCCCACGCCGACCGGACCGCCTTTTTGATCAAGGACGCCGTCCATGCCAGGGTGCGGGTGGTGCGCAGCGCGCTACCGGGTGCGCGGCAGATTCGGACGGCGTATGATACGCTGGGTAGCGGGGGAGGGCTGTCGCTGCTTGCGATCACCTTGCACACCGGCCGCACCCACCAGATCCGGGCGCACCTTGCGTTCCTCGGGCACCCGGTGTTGGGGGATGACCTGTACGGAAACCGGGCGGAGAACCGCAGGTACCGCGCCAACCGGCTGTGCCTGTGCGCGTGCGGGCTCACCATGGGCATCATGAGAGCGCCGCTTGCGCACCTGACAGGCCAGGAGTTCCGCGTGGACGCGCCGTTTTCCCTGGATACGTTTGTTAAGGAGGACACCCATTCATGACCAACCGACCGACGATCCGCCTGGTGGCGGCCGATATGGATGGTACGCTGCTCAACGATGCCAGCGAGGTATCCCAGGGCAATACCCGAGCCATTCATGCCGCACAGGAGAAAGGCGTCATTTTCGCGATCTGTTCGGGCCGTTTCCCGGAGAATGCCGCGATCACGGCGCGCGACGGCGGCCTGGAGTGCCCGATCATCGCGCTCAACGGCGGGTGCATCACCGAGCGCACCTATGGTGACCTGATTGTGGCGCACCCGATGCCGCCGGACACGGCGCTTACGGTGTTTCACATGCTGGAGGAGATCGGCGCGCTATACTTTTTGTTCGGCCGCAAAACCGTGATCACGCGCAAGGCAAACCACGTCCATCATTCCCAGACCAAGTACGGCAGCCGCCTGATCAGCGAAGCCGGCGTCAGCTATCATTTCGGGCTGGACGCGTGCAGGCGGGCGCTGGAAGAGGATGTGTTCAAATATTATGTGTATACCGCGCCGGGGTTCGCCTCGCTGGAAACGATCCGTGGGCGCCTGCAGGGCGTGTCATCCATTCAGCTGACCCAGTCCAGCAACACAAATATCGAAATCATGCCCCCCGGCATTGACAAAGCCACGGGATTAAAAGAGCTGGCCGATTACCACGGCATCCCGCTGAGCGAAACGATGGCGCTGGGCGACCAGGACAATGACATCCCCATGCTGATGGAAGCCGGGCTGAGCGTAGCGATGGAAAACGCCGAACCGCATGTGAAAGCCATCGCCAAGGTCGTCACCGCCTCCAACACACAGGATGGCGTCGCCAAGGCGCTCTACGACTATGTGCTCTGATCAACCAGCCACTGGGAATACAGGCGCTCTGCCAGGTCCATCTGGATGCGCCCCTCGGTTGCGTCTGTCAGCGCGTTCATAACCGCGTCCAAATCCTTCAGCCGCACTAGAAAATCGAATGAAACGTGCTCGGAATAGGCGGCTTCGCCCAGCTGCACGGGCAGTGATTTCATGGCGAACTGCACCTTGTCCCACAAGGCATAGGGAAGGTCCGCCTGGATAATGCCGCTGGGCTCTTCGGTGGCAATGCCGGATAGCGACACAGCTGCAGCACACGCCCCGGAATAGGCGCGCACCAGGCCGCCGCGCCCCAACAGCGTGCCGCCAAAGTATCGCACCACCACCACGCAGGCATTGGTTATATCCTGGTTCTTGAGCACCTCCAGGATGGGTTTGCCCGCGGTGCCGGAAGGCTCCCCATCATCGGAAAAGCGGGTGGCGGCGCCGTTCGCGCCCAGCACATAGGCATGGCAATGGTGGGAAGCCAAAGGATGCGCCGCCTTGACGCTTTTCAAAAAAGAAAGCGCCGCCTCCTCGTCCGGCGTCGGCGACGCGCAGCCGATGAAGCGGCTTTTTTTGATCACGGTCTCGGTTTCCGCGGGCTTGGCCAGCGTGCGGAACGCGCGGAGGTTCAGTCCTTGAGGATCACTCTGCAATAGTTTTTCTTCCCCTTGCGCAGCAATATTCCATCGGTGCCGATGCTGCTCACATCCACTTGGTAGTCCACATCGGTGATCTTCTGCTCGTTGCATACCGCGCCGCCCTGCTGCACCACCTTGCGGGCTTCGCTGCGGCTGGAACACAGCCCGCACAAATGCAGCAGCGTGGTGAGCCGCGCGTCCGCCTCGCGCTCTGCGCGCGGCCAGGCATACGTGGGCACATCGTCGCTGGCACTGCCGCCGGCAAACAGCGCCGCGGACGCCTGCTGGGCTTTCTGGGCTTCCTCCTGGCCATGCACCAGTTTCGTGCATTCATAGGCCAGCACGGCTTTGGCTTCGTTGATTCCGCTGCCGGTCAGCGCACTTAAGCGGCGCACCTCGTCCATCGGCAGGAACGTCAGCATGGACAGGCATTTGGGGGTGTCCTGATCGGCCACATTGCGCCAGTACTGGTAGAACTCATACGGAGAGCACAGTTCGCTGTCCAGCCACAGGGCGCCCTTCTCGGTTTTGCCCATTTTTGTGCCTTCGTGGTTGAGCAGCAGGTTGAACGTGCAGGCATAGGCTTCGCCGCGCTCTTTCCGGCGGATCAGGTCAGCGCCGGCCAGCATGTTGCTCCACTGGTCATCGCCGCCCATCTGCAGCTTGCAGTTGTGCTCGCGGTACAGCTGCAGGAAGTCAAACGCCTGCATCAGCATGTAGTTGAACTCCAGGAACGTAAGGCCGGTTTCCAGGCGCTGCTTGTAGCATTCGGCCGCCAGCATGCGGTTGACGGAAAAATGCACACCGATATCACGGATAAAGGGAATATATTGAAGCTTTGAAAGCCAATCCTGGTTGTTGACCATCAGCGCCTTGCCCTGATCAAAGTTGAGGAAACGCCCCAGCTGCTGCCGGATGCCCACCATATGAGCGGCGATGTCCTCCTCGGCGAGCATTTTGCGGATGTCGCTTTTGCCGCTCGGGTCGCCGATCATGGCGGTGCCGCCGCCCACCAGCGCAATGGGCCGGTGACCCGCGGCCTGCATGTGCATCATGGCCAGTAGGGGAATGAAGTGGCCAAAGTGCAGGCTGGCGGCAGTGGGGTCAAAGCCGATATAAAAGGTCGTCGGCTCACGCTCCAGCTGCTTGTACAGCTCCTCCTTGAAGGTGATCTGTGCAAGCAGTCCCCGTTCGGCCAGTATATCCAGCACATGTGCCATAAAAAACCTCCCGCGGCGGTTGTCCACCGCCGATTTATTCACAAGTGATTATAGGTTTGACCCATGTTTCCGTCAATGCTGCCGCGTTACGGGACGTTCTTGCCCTCTGCGGTGGGCGTAAACCGGTTCTCCCGTCCTTCCACCAGACGCTGGATATTGCTGCGGTGGCGGATGACGCCCAGCGCGGTCAGCACCAGCGCCCAGCACCCGGCCGGCCAGAACGGCTGGCGGAACAGGATGGCAACGGTTGTCACGCTGATCAGCAGCAGGCTGCCCAGGGAAACATAGCGGGTGATGGCAATCGCGGCCAAAGCCACCGCGCCGCCGATCAGCGTTTCGATCGGAAAGATCAGCACCAGCACCGCCAACGAACAGGCCACCCCCTTGCCGCCACGAAAATTGTGGAAAACAGGCCAGTTGTGACCCACCACCACGGCCAACCCCGCCAGCATCGCGCCGTCGCGTCCCGCCAGCCAGGTGCCCAATCCCACGGCCAGCGCTGCTTTTGCCATGTCGCCAATGAACGTGATCAGGCCTGACCGGATGCCCATCACACGGGTCACGTTGGTCGCCCCGGTGCTTTTGCTGCCCAGCGAGCGGATGTCCACATGCCGCCGCCCGGCCACCAGCAGCCCGGTGGAGAAACACCCCAACAGGTAACCACCCACCACAACCAATAGATATGTGAGGATCATTACGCGCCGTCTTCCTTTCCCTGGCGCATCAACAGGCGTACGGGCGTCCCTTCCAGCCCGAACGCCTTGCGCAACTGGTTTTCCAGGTACCGTTCGTAGGAAAAATGCATCAGTTCGCTGTCGTTCACAAACAGCAGGATCGTGGGTGGGCTGCTAGTCGGTTGCGTGCAATAGTAGATGCGCAGGCGTCGGCCGCCGGTCATCGGGGGCTGGAGCGCAACCTGCGCATCGCCGATCACGTCGTTGAGCACGCCGGTGGGGATGCGCCGGGTGTACTGTGCGTACACGCGGTCCACCACCGTCCAGATCTGGTTCAGGCGCTGCCCGGTAATCGCCGAAACAAACACCAGCGGCGCGTAAGCCACGAATTTGAGCTGCTCCAGGACATCCTTTTCATACTGCTCGTAAAAGCCGGTGTCCTTCTCTACCGCATCCCACTTGTTGATGATAATCGCCATCGCTTTGTTCTCATCCTTGATGATACCGGCGATGCGCAGGTCCTGTTCAGTGACGCCGTCCTGCGCGTCGATGATCAACAGCGCCACATCGCACCGCCGGATGGCGGCAATGCTGCGCAGCACGCTGTAGCGCTCTACGCTTTCGTCCTCAATGGCGCGCTTTCGGCGGATGCCTGCCGTGTCGATGATGATAAACCGGGTGCCATCCTCGCGGGTGAACGGCGTGTCCACCGCGTCCCGCGTGGTGCCGGGGATGTCGCTGACCATCACGCGCTCCTGCATCAATAGCCGGTTGGTCAGGCTGCTTTTCCCCACGTTGGGGCGCCCCACCAGCGCCAGATGGATGGGCTGATCCGCGAACTCCTCTGGCGCCTCCCGTTCGGGAAGGTTGCGCACAATCTCGTCCAGCAGATCGCCAAAGCCCAGCATGTTGGTGCTGGAGATGCCGATGGGTTCGCCCAGCCCCAGCTCGTAGTATTCGTACAGCGTTTCCTCCTGATTGGGGGAATCCACTTTGTTGATCACCGGGATCACGGGCTTTTTGGAGCGGCGCAGGAGCTGCGCGATCTCCACATCCTGGTGCATCAGTCCGGTCCGGGCGTCCGCGAAAAAGCAAATCACATCGGCGGTATCTATCGCGATCTCGGCCTGCTTTTTCATCTGCACATACAATACATCTTCACTCTCGGTGTCGATGCCGCCGGTATCAATCAGCGTAAAAGCGCGTCCCGTCCATTCAGTATCCGCATAAATCCGGTCGCGCGTGACGCCTGGCGTGTCCTGCACAATGGCGATGCGCTGCCCGGCAATTTTGTTGAAGAAGGTAGATTTGCCGACATTTGGCCGCCCCACAATGGCGACCAGGGGCTTGACATCAGTCATCCAGGGGCTCCTTTAGGTTCATCAGGGCAGCATACAGCGCGTCGCCATGGGCATCCACAATGCGTACCGTTCGGTCGAGGGCGGCGCTGAGCTCGTCGGGCGTCATGTTGTCCAGGAACATCGTCCGGTCGCTGTTCAGCATCGTAGCGGGCAGCAACACGGGGCCTCTGACCGTGTCTTTTGACAGCTGTTTGGCAAGGTCCTGCCCCGTCAGCAGCCCGGAAACCGTCACGGTGTCCCCAAAGAACGCGTTATCCACTGGAAACACATGGACGCGAACGCCTTCGGGCGCATAGTCTGCCATCCAGCGGCGCATATAGGGCGCGATCGAAGTGCCGCAGGCGAGGGTCGCCGACGCCGCCCGTGTCCCAGTTTCGGGCGCGGCAGCATGTGCTTCGCGCAGATCATCCTCAAACTGCCGGATCATGCCAACCCCGTTTTCCAGTTGTGGAAACCCTTCGTAGTACGCCACGTCCGGCACCTCCGCACCCGTCAAACAATAGAACTCATCGGCCGCATAGATCAGGCGGGAGCCGGTTCGTGTCACTGCTTCCTGGGCGTACTGATCCGCCAGGGCGATCACATCCCGGGCCTCCTCCGATGTATACGCACGCACCTGTGGCAACGCCTGACGGTACCTGGTCAGGCCCACAGGCACCAGCGCGATGGACAGCACGAGGGGGACAAGCGTGAGCAGATCCGTCAGCGTCTGCTCCAACACGGAGCCGTCATTGACGCCCGGACACAGCACCACCTGCGTATGGAACGACATGTCCTCCCGTTTCAAGCGACGAAGCCTGCGCATGATATCGCCGGCACGCTCGTTGCCCATCAACTTTTTGCGTACGTCCACATCGGTGGCGTGCACCGACACATACAGCGGAGTTGCCCGCCGCGCGATGATGCGATCAAATTCGCGCTCGCCCACATTGGTCAGCGTCACATAGTTGCCCATCATCAGCGACAGCCGCCAGTCGTCATCCTTGACATACAGCGTGGGCCGCATGCCCGGCGGCATCTGGTCCACGAAGCAGAAAATGCAGTTGTTGGCACAC